>NZ_JBFUBK010000075.1:0-31171 GCF_056405815.1 Pseudomonas sp. P1_F1_2
GCCTGCGGCGTGCGAGGCTGCGTCCGGCTGCGCAGCAGTCGTGGCCCGGTGAACGCGGTTTGACTGAAAGAATTCGGTTGCAGGTTTTGCGACTGCTTCGCAGCCGGACGCAGCCTCGCACGCTCGGCAGCTGCTACGAGGGATGTGTTACAGGCGCGGATTATTGCTGACCCGGTAAGGGTTTTTCCGCTCTTGAGGTTTGTGCCTGGCGCCTTGCAAGGCATAAGCTTCGCTCCCTACGACGTTTATCTTGTCCTCCGTTTTCAGGAATGCCCATGTCCAGTCAGTTCCCCGAAGCACGTCCACGCCGTCTGCGCCGCAATGCGAGCCTGCGCAGCCTGTTCCAGGAAACCGAATTCAGCCTGAACGATCTGGTACTGCCGATTTTCGTCGAGGAAGAAATCGACGACTTCGTGCCGATCAAAAGCATGCCTGGCGTGATGCGCATTCCGGAGTCGAAACTGGCCGGCGAGATCGAGCGCTACGCCCGCGCCGGCATCAAATCCGTGATGACCTTCGGCGTGTCGCATCATCTGGACAGCAGTGGCAGCGACACCTGGAACGACAACGGGCTGGTGTCGCGCATGTCGCGGATCGCCAAGGATGCCGTGCCAGAGATGATCGTGATGTCCGACACCTGCTTCTGCGAATACACCGACCACGGCCATTGCGGCGTGCTGCACAACCACGAAGTCGATAACGACCAGACCCTGATCAACCTCGGCAAGCAAGCCGTGGCCGCCGCGCGGGCTGGCGCCGATGTGATTGCGCCCTCGGCGGCCATGGACGGGCAGGTCCAGGCGATTCGCCGGGCGCTGGATGACGCGGGTTTCAGCCAGACCGCGATCATGGCGTATTCCACCAAATTTGCCTCGGCACTCTATGGCCCGTTCCGTGAAGCCGGCGGCAGCGCCCTCAAGGGCGACCGCAAAAGCTATCAGATGAACCCGATGAACCGCCGCGAAGCGGTGCGCGAATCGTTGATGGACGAACAGGAAGGTGCTGACGCCCTGATGGTGAAACCGGCCGGTGCCTACCTGGACATCATCCGCGACATCCGCGAGGTGTCGCGTTTGCCGTTGTCGGCGTACCAGGTCAGTGGCGAGTACGCGATGATCAAATTCGCGGCGCAAGCGGGGGCGATCGATGAGGATCGCGTGGTGCGTGAAAGCCTCGGGGCGATCAAGCGCGCGGGGGCGGATTTGATTTTCACCTACTTCGCGATGGACCTGGCCCTGGCTGGCATCTGAACCCCATTGCCAATGTGGTGTTCTCAGGGGCAGCCAAAAAATGGCCGAATCCCGTGATCCCTGAAGTACCGCTCGATCACCTTCGGATCGGAACACGTCTCGGCAATCGCCACATACGTATCCGGCCGTAACAGGTAAAACCCGTTACGGCCCAGCCCCGCGGCTTCAAACGCGGGCCTCCAGCCGAACACCTGCAGCGGCAGGTGATGCTCATTACACCAAGCGATCATCTCGTCGCTGGTGTCGCCATACACATGCACTTGCCAGTTCGGATGCTTCAGCGATTCAAAATTGTCGCCCTCACCGTCGTGGGCCCAAGGCAGGCGATCACCGCCGTGAACGTGCCCGGCAACGCCAGTGCTCAGCGGCATGCCGCGATAATTGAGGGTGATCTGCGAGACCGTACGAAACAGGAACTCGCGGGTCGCTTCAAACGAAGCCATTTTGGGAATCACAAACGGTGCCAGCCGTGTACGCAGCACGTCGGCCAGACGACCTTCGGCGGTGACGAACGTGAATACACGGTCGGTGGTGGCGACCAGTTTGCGGGCGAACGCGATACGCTCGGTTTCGTACGTGTCCAGCAGCTTGGCCGTAGCGCCGCCGCTTAACACCGCCGCGAGTTTCCATGCCAGGTTGATGGCATCGCCGATTCCGGTGTTCATGCCCTGACCACCCGCCGGGCTGTGCACATGGGCGGCGTCACCCAATAGAAACGCGCGTGCGGTGCGAAAGTGGTCGGCCACCCGATGATGCACACGGTAGGTCGAGAACCAGTTCACCTGTTCGATCTGCACCTTCAGATGTTCGATGGCCCGGCTGCTGACGTCCTCAAACTGCAGGGTTTCAGCCTGCTCGGCACGTTCGTCGCGCACGGTGCCGATCAACCGGGCACGGCCTGTGCCGCCGAGTGGAAATATGGCGAGGAAGTCCGCTTCATCCAGATCCACATGCAGCTCGCCATTGAAGGTCGGCCCGCTGGCTTGTACGTCGGCGACATAGAAAATCTGCTGGTAGGTCCCGCCCGGAAAGCCGGTGTCCAGGGTCTTGCGCACAATTGACCGGGCACCGTCGCAACCCGCCAGATAACAGGCCTGACAGGTTTCCTGCTGGCCGTCGGGCAAGCGCAGTTGGGCGGTGATGCCATCGCCGGTGTCTGTGAAGCTTTCCAGTTCCGTGTTGCGCTCCACTTGAATGCCAAAGGCTTCGAGGCGTTTTATCAGCAGTCGCTCGTGCTCGTCCTGAGGGTATATTTCGAGGAAGGCGTAGGGCGTCAGTCCCTCGCCGACGCGGCTCAGGGGCAAGCGCGCCACCGGTTCGCCCTTGACCCAGAAATTCGCCGCCTCAACACGATGACCGTTTTGCACCACGGCCTCGCTGAGATCGAGCTGGCGATACAGCTCCAGTGTCCGCGCCTGGACCGCGAGTGCCCGCGACGTCGTGCCGGGTGCTGACGTCTTGTCGAGAATCCGCACGCGAACGCCCAGTTTGCTCAACCACAGCGCGAGTACCAGCCCGGTCGGGCCGGCGCCGACGATCAGCACGTCACTACGATTCATCAACCTGTCCTCCTCGGTGACTGGCTCAAGTATGGTCCACTCGTGCAGCGCAGGCAGGCTGACTGCCCAACGGAAAACGGCCGTGCTGCTGCGACCGGGGAACGGGGCGCGGCGGCAGGAGTCATAGCCTGCGCCATGCCATTGGTCGTATGGTTAACCCGGTTCAACGGATTTGATGGAGCACCATGCAAGCCAATCGATTGCTCACGGGGGTTGCGGTGCTGTTGCTTTTGGCCGGTTGCGGCACTCAACGCTCGCAGGAACAGCCTGCGCGCACGCCCGCCGAGGTCAAGGCCGAGATCGTGCGGCTATTGCCGGTTAAAACCACCGATCGGCAGGGCTGGGCCACGGACATATACACCGCATTCGCTACCCGGAAACTTGATCCCTCCACGCAAAACCTGTGTTCGGTGATCGCCGTCACCGAGCAGGAATCCACATTTCAGGTCGACCCGCCGGTGCCGGGCCTGGGCAAGATCGCTCGGGAAGAGATCGATCGTCGCGCCGCTAAAGCTCATATCCCCAGTCTGTTGGTCAGTGGCGCATTGCAGTTGCGTTCACCCAACGGCAAAAGCTACAGCGAGCGCCTCAAAGCAGCGCGCAGCGAGAAAGAACTCAGCGCGATTTTCGATGACTTCATTGGCATGGTGCCATTGGGCAAGACCCTGTTCGGTGGCTTCAATCCGGTGCACACCGGCGGGCCAATGCAGGTCAGCATCGATTTCGCCGAGCAGCAGGCGCGGGGCTATCCGTACCCGGTGAACGGCTCGATCCGGCATGAAGTGTTCAGCCGCCGAGGCGGCATGTACTTCGGCATCGCCCACTTGCTGGGTTACCCGGTGAGCTATACGCAACCGCTGTATCGCTTCGCGGATTTCAATGCCGGCTGGTATGCCAGCCGCAATGCGGCGTTTCAGAACGCGTTGAGTCGGGTGTCAGGCATTCCGCTGGCGCTGGATGGCGATCTGGTTCGCTATGACTCGATCATGCCCGGCACCACTGAATTGGCGGTGCGCAGCCTCGGCAAGCAGTTGGGCATGCGCAATACGACCATTCGCAATCAATTGGAGGAGGGCAAAAGTCTGACATTAGAGAACACCGAACTCTATCGGCGGGTGTTCGCGTTGGCCGACCAGGCCGAGGGCCGGTCATTGCCTCGTGCAGTGTTACCGGGGATCGAGTTGCAAAGTCCGAAAATCACCCGAAAACTCACGACGGCGTGGTTCGCCAAACGGGTCGATGAGCGTTATCAGCGCTGCCTGGTGCGGGCAGGCCAGTGAGCGGAAGCAAAAAACAGACGTAAAAAAGCCCGGCGGGTGAGGCCGGGTTTTTCATTGAGTCCTGCGGTAAAACCCTGCATTTATGCAGCACGGCTTTCGATCAAGCGGTCGGAGCCACCTTCAGCAACGCGGTTCTGCATCAGACGGTCGGAACCATCAGCGGCAACGCGGTTTTCGATCAGACGGTCGGAGCCACCTTCAGCAACGCGGTTCTGCATCAGACGGTCGGAACCATCAGCGGCAACACGATTCTCGATCAAACGATCCGAACCTCCTTCAGCCACACGGCTTTCAATCAGGCGATCCGAGCCGCCTTCGGCGACGACAGGTTGAGCAGAGGTAGCGGCAAAAGCGTTAACTGCAAAAACCGAGAAAGCGATGCTGAGAAGAGTTTGGCGTTTCATGAGGGTGTGCTCCGGGGTGTTATTGGTTGGTATGGAGCGGATGTTACGCCGACGATTTTTTATGAGAACTTCATTGCTGTGATTGTGAACATCGACGGTATTGATAGGTGATGAAAGTAACCCCACGCAGGTGTGATGGTTCAGTCGTCGGATAGCGCGGGTAGGGTTGAGCGGCACTTCTACACTGGTTAGCTGGCGCGTGCCCCCGAGGAGCCAATCATGAATACCTGTTCTTATGTTGCCGAACACACCGGCCTACTGCTGGTGGACCCTTACAACGACTTCCTCAGCGAAGGGGGCAAACTTCACGGTCGGGCCAAACCGGTGGCTGACAGCGTCGGCACGCTGGCCAATCTGAAGGCCGTGGTGTCGGCCGCTCGCCATGCCGGGATCCGGGTTTTCTATGTACCCCACCACCGCGCCGAACCGGATGACCTGGCCCACTGGCAGCATCCCAGCCCTTATCAACAAGGGGCCAGCAGCGCGCAAGTGTTTGCGGCGGGAGCCTGGGGCGGGGAATGGCACCCGGACTTCCATCCCGAGGCGGGCGACGTGATCGTCAAGGAACACTGGGGCGGCAGCGGTTTCGCCAACACCGACCTGGACTTTTTGCTCAAGCAACACGGGATCGACAAGGTCGTGGTGGTGGGGATGCTCGCCAATACCTGCATCGAAACCACCGGCAAGTTTGCCGCTGAATTGGGCTATCACGTGACGCTGGTGCGCGACGCCACCGCCGCGTTCAGTGCAGAAGCCATGCATGCCGCGCATGAGATCAACGGGCCGACGTATGCGCATTCGATCGTCACGACGGCCGAGTTGATCGCAGCGCTGGGCTAGTACGGCCAGCAGATGGCGCCTCTCTTGATCCTTCATTTTTGTCACGCCAGGAGGCCGCACCATGTACCAACTTTATGGACACCAGAATTCCGGCGCGGCGGCGATAGAGGCTGCCCTCGAACTCTGTGAAATTCCTTATCGCTTCATTGACGTCGAATCTTCGCTAGAGGCCGCCCACGCGCTGGAAAAACTCAACCCGCTCAAGCAAATCCCAACCCTGCAATTGCCAGATGCCAGTGTGCTGAGCGAAAGCGCGGCGATCCTGATTCATCTCGGGTTGACCTTTCCCGAGTCGAACCTGCTGCCGAAGCTGGCCGCTGATCGCGATCAAGCCATTCGGGGCCTGGCGTTCATCATCTGCAATTGCTACACCGCCATCGGCATTATCGATTACCCCGAACGCTGGTTGATCGAGGCGGATGAGTCGTCCAGACAAAATCTCATGGCCGGCGCCCGCACACGCTTGCACTGGAGCAGGGAGGTGTTTGCCGATCAGTTTTCCGGCGAGCTGTATCTGGGCGATGAGACGCCGGGAGCGCTGGATGTACTGGCGGCGGTGGTGTCGAGATGGGCGGGCAGCCGGGAGCATTTACGCCGTACCCGGCCCGGTTTTTTTGCATGGCTTGAGCGTATAGACCGGCACCCGACCTTGGCACCGGTCTTCGCGCGGCATTGGCCAACCTGAACACAAAAGATCAACGGTGAGCTGTAGGCGCCGGGCTTGCCCGCGATGCAGGCGACCCGGTTTGACGTCGAACCGGGTTGATCCCATCGCGGGCAAGCCCGGCTCCCACAGGTTTTTGTAGTGTGTTCGGATTATTCGCCGCGGATGTACTGCTCCAGTTGTTGAATCAGTTCAGCCTGCTCGGCAATGGCCTCCTTGACCAGGTCGCCGATCGACAACAAACCGATCAACTTGCCGTTCTCCACCACCGGCAAGTGACGCAGGCGCCTGTCGGACATGATGCCCAGGCACGTATCGACGGTTTGATGGGTGTCCACGGTAATGACTGGGGACACCATGATGTCGCGCACCGGCGTACCGACCGAGGAGCGGCCATGCAGCACCAGTTTGCGGGCGTAGTCGCGTTCACTGATGATGCCCAGCACTTCGTCATTTTCTACCACCAGCAAGGCACCGACGTTTTTCTCGGCCATCTTCATCAGTGCTTCCAGCACCATATGATCAGGCTTGATCTGATGCACTTCCTGATTCTTCTGATCTTTGAGCTTGAGCAGTTGAGCGACGGTTTTCATGGCGGTTTCTCGGGTGTTGTCGTTGTTCTTGAAGAATCGTAGACGCAAGCGCTGAGGGCAAGGGAGAAAGCGGCAGATAACACTCAAAAAACGTCATTCGGCGGTTTTTCTTTGGTAAAGCTTCGTCGAAAGGGGCGTGCCAAGGGAAAATCTCACCCCTGACCCGCTGGCCCTTGATGACGGGTAGAATTGCAGCCTGAACAAAACGTGAGGTTGCAGTGGTGGACTTACAGCAGGGCTTCGTCCTGACCCGGCATTGGCGCGACACCCCGGCCGGTACGGAAGTCGAGTTCTGGCTGGCGACCGACTCCGGTCCCCGGCGCATCCGCTTGCCTCATCAGCCGTCGGTGGGGTTCATTGCGGCGCAGCAGCGCGAGCAGGCTGAGGCAGTGCTGCACGGCGAGAAAAACGTCGAGCTCAAGCCCCTGGCGCTTCTGGATTTCGAGCACCGCCCGGTGCTCGGCTTGTATTGCCAGCAGCACGGTCAGTTGATGCGCCTGGAAACCGCGCTGCGCAAGGCCAGCGTCGAGATGTTCGAGGGCGACGTGCGCCCGCCGGAGCGCTACATGATGGAGCGGTTCATCACGGCGCCGGTGATTTTTGGCGGCACGCCCGATGCGCAGGGCCTGTTGCTCGACGCGCAGATGAAACCCGATCCGGACTACCGACCAACGCTGCGCCTGGTCTCGCTGGACATCGAAACCACCGCGCAGGGCGAGTTGTATTCCATTGCGCTGGAAGGCTGCGGCGAGCGGCAGGTGTACATGCTCGGACCGCCCAACGGCGACGACAGCCAGGTGGATTTCCAGCTCGAGTACTGCGACTCGCGAACCGTGCTGCTGAAAAAGCTCAATGAATGGTTTGCCCGCCACGACCCCGACGCAATCATCGGCTGGAACGTCGTGCAGTTCGACCTGCGCGTGCTCCATGAACACGCCCGGCGCCTGGCGGTCCCGCTCAAGCTGGGGCGTGGTGGTGAAGAGATGCAATGGCGCGAACACGGCAGCCGCAACCATTACTTCGCCTCGGCGGCAGGGCGGTTGATCATCGACGGTATTGAGTCCCTGCGCTCGGCGACCTGGAACTTCCCGTCGTTCAGCCTGGAAAACGTCGCGCAAACCCTGCTCGGTGAGGGCAAGTCAATCAGCACGCCTTACCAGCGCATGGACGAAATCAACCGGATGTTCGCCGAGGACAAACCGGCCCTCGCCACGTACAACCTCAAAGACTGCGAACTGGTGACGCGGATTTTCGCCAAGACCCAGTTGCTGACTTTCCTGCTGGAACGGGCCAGCGTCACCGGTTTGCCGGCCGATCGCAGCGGTGGTTCGGTGGCGGCGTTCACCCACTTGTACATGCCGCTGATGCACCGCCAGGGCTTTGTCGCGCCCAACCTTGGCCGCCAGTCACCGCAGGCCAGCCCCGGCGGCTTTGTCATGGACTCACAGCCGGGCCTGTACGAGTCGGTGTTGGTGCTCGACTATAAAAGCCTCTACCCGTCGATCATCCGTACCTTTCTGATCGACCCGGTCGGGTTGATCGAAGGCTTGCAACATCCCGACGACAGAGACTCGGTACCGGGTTTTCGCGGGGCACGTTTTTCCAGAACCCGGCATTGCCTGCCGGCCATCGTCGCCCGGGTGGCCGAAGGTCGCGAAACCGCCAAGCGCGAACACAACGCACCGCTGTCCCAGGCGCTGAAGATCATCATGAATGCCTTCTACGGCGTGCTCGGTTCCAGCGGCTGCCGCTTCTTCGACACGCGCCTGGCTTCGTCCATTACCTTGCGCGGTCACGAAATCATGCTGCGCACCCGGCAGTTGATCGAAGCCCAGGGCCACACGGTGATTTACGGCGATACTGACTCCACCTTCGTCTGGCTGCGCCGGGCCCACGGACAGGAGGAAGCCGCGCAGATCGGTTTTGCGTTGGTCGATCACGTCAACCAGTGGTGGCGCGAGCATGTGCGAGCGGAGTACGGACTGGAAAGTGCGTTGGAGTTGCAGTTCGAAACCCACTACAAGCGCTTTCTGATGCCAACCATCCGTGGCGCGGAGGAGGGCAGCAAGAAGCGTTATGCCGGCCTGGTCACGCGCGCCGATGGCTCTGATGAAATGGTCTACAAAGGCCTGGAAACCGTGCGCACCGACTGGTCGCCACTGGCCCGGCAATTCCAGCAGGAGCTGTACTCGCGGATCTTCCATCGCAAGCCGTATCAGGATTACGTTCGCGATTACGTGCGCAAGACCCTGGCCGGCGAGTTCGACGACCGTCTGATTTACCGCAAGCGTCTGCGCCGCACCCTCGATGACTACGAGCGCAACGTGCCGCCCCACGTGCGCGCCGCGCGCATCGCCGATGATTTCAATGACCGGCAGGGTCGCCCACGTCAGTACCAGAACGGCGGCTGGATCAGCTACGTGATCACCGTCGCCGGGCCCGAGCCGCTGGAGATCCGCAGCGCGCCCATCGACTATGACCACTACGTCACCCGGCAGCTGCAACCGGTGGCGGATGCGATCCTGCCGTTTGTGGACGACGACTTCTCAACGCTGATTGGTGGGCAAATGGGCTTGTTTTAGGTCCAGCAGAGACAGCGTCCAGTCATCCCGTATGCCGTGGAAATATTGCTCGAGGGCTCGATGGAAAACGCTGTCGTCGGGGGCGACCTGGGCAAACAGGGTCATCGAGGAGTGAAACTTCAGGTCATCAGGATGGCCGAAGATATCGGCGATCGAGCGTTGTTTGACGTTCAGGACCAATTGCGTGCAGGTCCGCAGGCGCGGGCCCAGCAGTGGATGCTCCAGATACGCCGCGGCTTCCTCATCGGAGCGTATGGCGAAGTGGCGGGACATCTCGCTCCCGCCTAACCCGGCAAGCTGCGGAAAGATGAACCACATCCAGTGACGGCGTTTTTTACCGGCGTGCAGTTCTTCCTGTACCCATTCGAATACCGGGTCTTGAGCCTGGACGAAGCGTGGCAAATTAAAAGCGTCGAGCTGATCGGTGCTTCTCATGCACATGCCCTCTGGCAAATCGGCGATGGTTCAGACCATGGCCAACCGATGTTTGCGTTGTGGCGCGTGAAACGCGTGATCCAGCGCCTCCAGATCCCCGGGTTCGAGCCGCAACTGCGCGGCTTGCGCATTCAATTGCACGTGTTCAGGTTTGACCGCTTTGGGGATGGCGATCACGCCGCTCTGCCGCAGAATCCATGCCAGCGCTACTTGAGCCGGTGACGCCCCATGACGGGCGGCAACCTTTTTCAGCGCCGGATGGGCCAGCATTTGCCCGCCCTGACCGATCGGGCAGTAAGCCATCAATGGCTGGCGATGCTGTTGGCTCCAGGGCAGCAAATCAAATTCGATGCCGCGCTCTTCCAGGTTGTAGAGCACCTGATTGGTGGCGCAGGCCGGTGAGTCGAGTTCTTGCAGGTCGTCCACATCGAAATTGGACACGCCCCAACGACCGATCTTGCCGTCTTCACGCAGGCGTTCGAAGGCTTCGACGGTTTCCTCCAGGGAATACTGGCCACGCCAGTGCAACAGGTACAAGTCGATGTAATCGGTGTTCAGACGCCGAAGGCTGCGCTCGCAGGCCTGGGGAATGCCTTTGCAGCTGGCGTTGTGGGGGTAGACCTTGCTGACCAGAAAGACGTTGTCACGCAGACCACTGATGGCTTCAGCGACCACTTCCTCGGCACCGCCTTCAGCGTACATTGCGGCGGTATCGATCAACGTCATGCCTAACTCGATACCCAGCCGCAGGGCGGCGACTTCATGCCGGTGCGCCGAGCGATCCTCGCCCATGCGCCAGGTGCCCTGGCCGATGACCGGAACCTGGGAGCCGGCCAATTCGAGGGTCCGCATGAAAACCTCCTTTTTGTAACTCGGTGGATATTAAATGGGCAGCAAAATGCCCCGGTGGTTCCGCAGCGCACTAGATAGTTGGTGATAGCGAACACGACGAAATCTCAGCTGCAGATTGTCGGTATCGTTGCCCACGGACCACCGGCACTGCACTTTTCTGGTTTTGGTGGCTCTATCCTTGGGCAGCCGGCGGCGATCCCCACCGTCGGCCCATGCCCAAGTTCAAGAACCCATGGCTCGAGTTTTACCCCGTATCACCTCACCGATCCACCGCTGTTGCCTGCTTTCGACCTGCCTGACAATGCTCTTTGTCAGCGGTTGCAGCCAGCAGCAGGGCAACGACATCGTCAGCCAGTTCCGTGAAGGCAGGCCGCAGGAATTCCTGCAGACCAGCGTCGACCGCATGGCCACGCTGACAATGCGTGACAACCTCGACAGCCTCTACCTGCTGATGAGCAAGCTTTACCTGCGCAACCCCGATGAGCTGAAGAAATCCGGTTTCCTCGATGCCCGAACCGCTGGCAAACAAGTGCGCATGGCCATCGAGCTGCAAACGCCGTTGCCCACCCTGGGCGGTAAAAAAGACCTGGCGGCCCTTCGGTATGCCATGAGCCCGGAATTTCTCGGTGACCGGGTCGGTGCCTTCATCTATGCCATCGGCAGCATGCTGGTGACCGCTCACGGCAATCGTCTGGAGTTCTACATGACGGATGCGATCAACCCGACGTTCGTCAGCAATGCCGCGCGCAACATCGAGATCGCCACGTGGATTCTCAGCCAACGGCAAAACAGCAATGGTGAGCCGTTGCTGTTTTCCAATGAAATTTCGGAGGAGGGCAGCAACCTGAGTTTTGCCGTGGAATTCGGCAAAATCGTCGCACGCCTGGATTTACTGACGCAGATGCTGGACGAACGCTACCGGCGCATCGGCTTGAACTACGCGCAGAGTCTGTTGTTTCTGAATTTCCTGCCGGTGCAATAAACCCCGACACAAACTCTGTAGGAGCTGAGCTTGCTCGCGATAGCGGACTTTGAGCCACCACATATGTTGAATGTTATACCGCTATCGCGAGCAAGCTCAGCTCCTACAGGGGAATGGGGTGTTGTTATGTCTCGGGTATAACGATAGTTCGCATCGATATAAGTGGTTATAAGAAAAATCGCTATGCTGCGGGCCAGTTTTCCCTGCGATCTTTGTGGACGTATCAATGGAATTAGTGAACATCGGGTTGGTCATTGCCGGGTTGGTCGTTGGCTTTATTGTCGGCATGACGGGCGTCGGTGGCGGGTCATTGATGACCCCGATCCTGTTGTGGTTCGGTATCAACCCCGCGACGGCAGTCGGCACCGATTTGCTGTACGCGGCAATCACCAAATCCAGTGGCGTGCTCGTTCACCGGAAAAACAACAACATCGACTGGGCGATCACCGGCTGGCTGACCCTCGGCAGCGTACCGGCAGTGGCGTTGACGTTGTGGTTCCTGAGCAGCTTGCACACCGCGCCTGAAACGATGAATGCCATCATCAAACAAGCGCTGGGGTTCGTCCTGTTCGCCACGGCGCTGGCGATTCTGTTCAAGAAGCGCCTGCTCGATTTCGCGCACAAACGCGCGGGTGGCAACTATAACCCCAGCGGTTCGCGCCTCAATGTAATGACCGTCATCACGGGCCTGGTGCTGGGCACCATGGTTGCGTTGACGTCCATTGGTGCCGGCGCCCTGGGCACCGTCGCATTGTTCATCCTGTACCCGCTGTTGCCAACCCGCCGCCTCGTCGGTACGGAAATCGCCCACGCCGTGCCACTGACGCTGGTCGCCGGGCTTGGCCATGCGAGCATGGGCAACATGGATTGGCATGTGCTGGGTTACCTGCTGATCGGTTCGCTGCCGGGTATCTGGTTGGGCAGCCATTTGACCGGGCGCATCTCCGATGAACTGTTGCGCCCTTGCCTGGCAACCATGTTGGTTTTGATCGGTTACAAACTGGCGTTCTGATTCAACCCCATGCGCCAGCTTCACTCGCGGGTGAAAATTTCCAGCAGATGCCCGTCCGGGTCATCGAAATACACCCGCCGTCCCCCTGCGTACTCATTGATTTCCTTCGGCCGCTGCTTGCCCGGATCAGCCCACCAAGGCTGTCCGCATGCTTGCAGGCGCGCGAACGCGTTGTCGAAGTCATCGTCACCGATCAAAAACGCATAGTGCTGGGACGCAATCGGCGGCTCATTGTTGTAGAAATCCAGCGACACACCGTTATCGAACTTGACGACCAGCATGGGGCCGAAAGGCTCGGGAGCGGGCAGGCCGAGGAGTTCGGCGAGGAAATTCGCGGAAACCTGTTTGTCGCGGCACCAGACGATGGTGTGGTTCAACTGAGCGCTCATGGAGTTGTCCTCACGGCGGTTCAGGTGGGTCGTTTTAAGTGATGAGAGTAGCTCAGCCTGTTGCGCAATGACCGCCCTGACCTAAGCTTGGGTCAAGGCGAAACACAATTGCGGTGCGTCACCGGAACGAACGCCGCGATGCGCAATCATTAGAGCGTGGTTATCAAAAGGAGATGCGCATGCTCATCAGGTTTTTGACCCTGACAACCTTGCTGGCTTTCGCCGGTCCCTTGTTCGCAGCCGAGGGCGATTCACCGCTGGATATAGACAAGGGCAGGTTTAGGCCATTGATTGTTATCGCGCCCAGTACCGTCGACCCGGTCTGGACGGGACTGAAAAAGTCGCTGGCTGATCCGGCCAACAAAGAGGGGATCGCTCAACGCAATATCAAGGTGTACAGCGTGCTGAACATGTTCGGGCAGCTTGACGGCAGGGACCTCGGTCAGCAGGACACCATGGCACTGATCCGCTCGCTGAAACTTGGTGCGGGGGCGTTGCCCAAAGTGATCCTGATCGGCAAGGACGGCGAGAAGAAGCTTGAGAGTTCGGGGGATGAGTCAAAGTCCGTCGATTTGAAGAAGATTTTCGACACCATCGATGCCCTGCCAGCGGCTGAGAAAGAAGCCACCGCGCCGGCGGTCGTAGCCCCCCCGGCTGAAGCCGAACCCGTCAATGGGGCCAAAGGCACCAAGGGCGCAAAGGCTGGCAAAGCGGGCAAACCGGCCAAGCCCCCGGAAATGCCGGATGACTGAAACGGTGAGGGCGTCTGTTCCTTTTGATGGGTGGGATTGAACGCCGATTTCAGTCTCCGTCATGACAATGGGCGATCTAAACGATCGCCCATTTTTTTTGCAGGTGAAGTACCCGCCTTCACGGGCCTCGGACATTTCCTTCAAGTTGTGTAGCACTTGATGAACTGGTGCCCTACAGCGCGCACCGCTAGCCTTTGTTGAAGTCCGCGATATTGAGGGACCCAAGGACGAAAACCCCCGTGGAAAAAGGAGCCCCGCCTGTGAAAAAGATCAGTAAGCCTCAACAACCGCAAACGCCCACCGATGCCGATCATCCCGATTCTGTGAAGGTGTGTGGTACCGCAGAAGTGGCGGTCATTCCACGCCCCAGGCGTGTTCCCACTGCTCGGCAGATATTCGCCGTTGTCCCCGGCGTCGACACGCTGACGCTGCTAAGGCAAGCCAGCGAAACCCTCGCATCGCTGAATGCCCTGCTCGAGAATTTTGCGGCAAAACTGGACGCGCCGAACCGTGGTGAAATCTTTTCGATCCAGCAGTTGGCGATGATCGCTGAGTTGTTGGTGACCCAGGTGCGGGACAACCTTGTTCCGCAGGACGATGCGTCTGACGGTTCGCCAGTGACTCGGCATTAAGCGAGCGACATAACGACAATAGGTGACCTCAAAGGGTCACCCATCCGTCTGTAGCTGCCGAGCCTGTGAGGCTGCGTTCGGCGACGAAGTCGTCGTAAACCCGGCGGACGCGGTTTTCCTGAAAAACTGCATCGTCTGATTTCACGACGACTTCGTCGCCGAGCGCAGCCTCGCGGGCTCGGCAGCTGCTACAGGAGTCGCGTTGCTCTTGGTTATTCAGTCAGGGCACTCAATATCGTGTGGGCGATTTTGATGCGTTCCGGGTTTGGGTAATTTTTGTTGGCCAGGATCACGATGCCGATGTCCTTCGAGGGTACGAACGCGACATAGGCACCAAAGCCACCCGTTGAGCCGGTTTTGTTGAACAACAGGTTTTCCTGTTGTGGCTGCGGCGGGTTCAACCAATTGACCTTGTGCGCTTCCATTGCCATCTCGGTCGAATTACCGGCAAGCAGCCGATCCAGCGTGACCGGGTAGGGGTAGAACTCCCAGGCCAGCCCCTGCGTCATGTTGCCCACGGTGTAATAACCGGTGTGGGTGGTGGCAATGGCTTGCTGTAGCGGCTTTTCCAACCCTGCCGGTTTCATGTTCGCTTCGACAAAACGCAGTAAGTCCGAGGCGCTGGTTTTCACGCCGTAGGCTTCGGAGTCCAGAGCACCCGGCTCGACACGCACCGGCTTGTCGTCTTTGTTGTACCCCAGCGCGTAAAGCCCCATCTGGTTTTTGGGGACATTGAGGTAGGTGTGCTCAAGGCCCAGTTTCGGCAACAAGGTCTTTTCCAACAGGGTATCGAACGGCTGGCCCATGCTGTAGGCGGCGAGGTAACCGGATAGCCCTATGCTTGGGTTCGAATACTGGCGATGGGTTCCGGCGGGATACACCGGTGTCCACTGCTTGAAATAACCCAGCATCTTATCCGCGTGGTCTGCGTTTTCGGGGAACTGCAGCGGCAACCCGCCAGCGGTGTAAGTGGCCAATTGCAATACGCTGATGTGGTCGAACGCACTGCCGCGCAAGGCTGGTAAAACAGCGCTGGCTGTATCGGACAGGGACAGTTTGCCGCTGGCCTGTGCATAGGCGGCCAGCGTGGCAGTGAAGGTTTTGCTGACCGAGCCGATTTCGAACAGGGTGTCCTGGCTGACCGGTTTGCCATCCTCTTTGGATGCTACGCCGTAATTAAAGTAATGCTGCTGACCATTTTGGGTGATCGCAACGGCGAGTCCCGTGATGTTCTGTTGCTGCATCACCGGGCCGACGGTGGCGTTGACCAAGGCTTCGAGCTGCTGGTCGGACGGTGTTGCAGCGAAACACGGCGCTGTGCCGAGCAGAAGTGCGAAAACGCTGTAGGTCGCTAGCCTTGGCAGTTTGTATTGATACATGTCTGATTCACTCTTCATGAGTTGTGATGATGTTAACCCGCTACACTCCATGCGCTCTTGCAAAACGGGCTAGCTAACAGGCGAGCAGAATCTAGGCAGTCTGCCGAACTTCGACAAACGACGAAATCTCGGGTTAGCCATTAGAAAAATTATGGAGTTGGCATGATTCGTCCTCACTTGCCGCTAAATGCATTGCGCGCTTTCGAGGCGTCCGCGCGTCATTTGAGTTTCACGCGGGCGGCGGTGGAGCTGTTCGTGACGCCGGCGGCGGTGAGTCATCAGGTCAAAAGTCTTGAGGCGCAACTGAACGTGACCCTGTTCAAACGCTTGCCACGCGGGCTGATGCTGACCAGCGAGGGGGAAACCTTGCTGCCGGTATTGCGCGAGTCTTTCGACCGAATCGCTGAAACCCTCGAACGCTTTGAAGGCGGGCATTATCGGGAGGTGTTATCGGTGGGAGCGGTGGGCACGTTTGCGGTGGGGTGGTTGCTGCCACGCCTGGCGGATTTTCATGTGAAACATCCGTACATAGATTTACGCCTGTCGACCAACAATAACCGTGTGGAGGTCGCCGCCGAAGGTCTGGATTACGCCATTCGATTTGGCGCCGGCGCCTGGCATGGCGTTGAAGCGTTGCGGTTGATCGATGCGCCGCTGTCGGTGTTATGCGTTCCTGAACTTGCCCGGCAATTGCAGTCGCCTGAGGATCTGTTGCAACAAACCTTGTTACGTTCCTACCGTACAGACGAATGGTCCGAGTGGTTTCAGGCCTGCGGATTACCGGCCAATACACCGCCCGCCAAGAGCATCGTTTTCGACTCTTCACTGGCGATGATGGAGGCCGCGCTTCAGGGCGCCGGTATCGCACTGGCGCCGCCGCTGATGTTTTCCCGGCAACTGGCGGCAGGTGCAATCGAGCAGCCTTTCGCGATTGGTATCACTACCGGCAGCTACTGGCTGACCCGCTTGCAGTCCCGCACTGAAACGGCGGCCATGACGGCGTTCAAGGACTGGCTGCTGCAAGCGGCCCAACAAAACATAACGACAGAGAATTAGCGCACCAGGCACGGCCGCTTGTTATCGAACTTCCAGCCCGGGATCAAAAACTGCATCGCCACGCTGTCATCTCGTGCGCCCAACCCCATGCCTTTGTACAGCTCATGGGCCTTGGCCAACTGATCCATGTCCAGTTCAACCCCTAGCCCCGGTTTCTTCGGCACTTGCACACAGCCGCCGACGATTTGCAGCGGAGCTTTGGTCAGGCGCTGGCCGTCCTGCCAGATCCAGTGGGTGTCGATGGCGGTGATGTCGCCCGGTGCGGCCGCTGCGACGTGGGTGAACATCGCCAGGGAAATATCGAAGTGGTTGTTGGAATGCGATCCCCAGGTCAGGCCCCATTCGTGGCACATCTGCGCCACGCGAACCGAGCCCTGCATCGTCCAGAAATGCGGATCGGCCAGAGGAATGTCGACCGATTGCAATTGGATGGCGTGGCCCATTTCCCGCCAGTCGGTGGCGATCATGTTGGTGGCGGTTTTCAGGCCGGTGGCACGGCGGAACTCGGCCATGACTTCACGGCCCGAGTAACCGTTTTCCGCCCCGCATGGGTCTTCGGCGTAAGCGAGGACGCGATGCTGGTCCCGGCACAGGCGGATCGCTTCCTTGAGTGACCATGCGCCATTCGGATCGAGCGTAATTCGCGCATCCGGAAAGCGTTCGGCCAGCGCGGTGACCGCTTCGATTTCCTCGTCGCCGCTGAGCACACCGCCCTTGAGTTTGAAGTCCTTGAAGCCATAGCGGTCGTGCGCGGCGACCGCCAGGCGTACCACTGCGTCGACGGTCATGGCTTTTTCGTGACGGATGCGGAACCAGTCGTTGTCGGCCTCCGGTTCGCTGCGGTAGGCCAGGTCGGTTTGCCGGCGATCACCGAGGTAAAACAGATAACCCAGCATTTTCACTTCATCGCGCTGCTGACCTTCGCCGAGCAGGGCGGCGACCGGCACGTCGAGGTGCTGGCCGAGCAAGTCGAGCAGGGCGGCTTCAAGTCCCGTGACCGCGTGAATGGTGATGCGCAGGTCGAACGTCTGCAAACCGCGACCACCGGCATCGCGATCGGCGAAGGTCTGGCGCACTTGATTAAGGATCTTCTGATAAGTGCCAATCGGGCTGCCGACGACCAGTGAGCGGGCGTCTTCCAGTGTCTGGCGAATCCGCTCACCACCCGGGACTTCGCCGACACCGGTGTGACCGGCGTTGTCCTTGAGGATCACGATGTTGCGGGTGAAAAACGGGCCATGGGCGCCGCTCAGATTGAGCAGCATGCCATCGTGGCCGGCCACCGGTACCACCTGCATGCTGGTGATGATCGGCGCTTTTGCAGTGTCTTGTGAGTGCATTTTCTTATCCTTCAAAACAAAAGATCAGGCGTGATTGGGCGCTGGATTGCCCAGTGCGGTGGTAGGCGCGGTTTTCGGTTTGTTGCGGGCGGCGAAGACAATGATCGCGGCGATGATTGAGGTCGCTGCCAACCCGTACAGCCCGCCCTGAATCGAGCCGGTGTGTTCTTCCAGCAGGCCGAAGGTGGTCGGTGCGACGAAACCGCCGAGGTTGCCGACCGAGTTGATCAGCGCGATCACGCCCGCGGCGATCCGCGCATCCAGATACGCCTGCGGGATTGGCCAGAACAGCGATGAAGCGGATTTGAAGCCCAGCGCGGCAAAGCAGATCGCAACGAAGGCAAAGATCGGCCCGCCCGTGGTGGACATGAACATCCCGGCGGCGGCGATCAGCAGCGCGGCGGCGACCCAGGCTTGCTGGTGTTTCCACTTGGTCGATAGCGTTGCGAACGCGTACATGCCGACGATCGATAGCAACCACGGGATGGAGTTGAACAGCCCGACCTGAATGTCGCTGAGATCGCCCATCTTCTTGATGATGCTCGGCAGCCAGAAGGTCGCCGCGTAAATGGTCAGTTGGATAAAGAAGTAGATCAGGCAAAACAGAATGATCTGGCGATCCTTGAGCAGCTTGCCCAGCGACGGTTTGATCGGTGTCGCGGCTTCGYGGGCCTGTTGCTCGTCGTCGATGGCATTGACCAGCGCATCCTGTTCTTCGCGGCTCAGCCATTTGGTGTCGTGGGGTTTGGAGTCCAGCCAGAACCAGACGAACACGCACAACCCGACCGAAAACATCCCTTCAATGAAGTACATCCATTGCCAGCCATGCAGGCCAAAGCCGCTGATTTGCAGGAGTAACCCGGACAGCGGGCCGGAGATCAGCGACGCGATCGCCGAGCCACTGAGGAAGATCGCAATCGCCTTGCCGCGCTCAACCCCCGGCAGCCAGCGAGTGAAGTAATAAATCACCCCCGGGAAAAATCCGGCTTCGGCCACGCCCAGCAGGAATCGCAGGATGTAGAAGTGGGTTTCGTTCTGGATGAACGCCATGCCAGCGGCCACCAGGCCCCAGGTCAGCATGATGCGGGTCAGCCAGATTCGTGCGCCGACTTTTTGCAGGAGGAGGTTGGAGGGGACTTCGAACAGCGCGTAACCGATGAAGAACAGCCCGGCCCCGAGGCCGTAGGCGGCAGCGCCAATCCCTAGGTCATGTTCCATGTGGGCGCGGACGAAACCGATGTTCACACGGTCGATGTAGTTGACGATGAACATGATGACGAACAGCGGAAGGACATGTCGTTTCACTTTCGCGATGGCTGATTTCAAGGCGCAATCGATGCCATCGTTCATCCCGGGTATGGATGTATTCACTGGATTTTCTCCCACTCGTTATTGTTATGCGGGGTGTATCTGGTGTTGCGTTGTTGATAGACATCATACAACTAGGTTTTTTGGCTTCGCAATAGGTGTTGCTCAACAAAATGGCACTTGTTTGGCAGATGCGGCTTCTGTTTCAGGGCTGTGCTTGTGTCTTTAAAGGGGCTGTTTGGTTGTTTTGTTGAGTGTTGTCATACAAGCTGGTGAGGTTTAGTCGAGATTCCTGCCCGGCGCAGTGCTACGATTCAAGCAGCCCTGTTTCTGGATGATCGCCATGCAAGAAGACTTCGACGCGCCTGCCCGCAAGCGCACTCACAACCTGGCCCATGACCTGGTGGCCAAGTTGACCCAGAGCATCCTGCTCGGGCAGATGTCGCCGGGCGACAAGCTGCCGTCGGAGAACACGATTGTTCAGGAGCATGGGGTGAGTCGCACCGTTGTGCGCGAGGCGCTTTCGAAGTTGCAGGCTTCAGGCCTGGTGGAAACCCGACATGGGATCGGCACCTTTGTGCTGGAGCGTGCCCCTGAGCAAGGGTTGCGGTTGAATGTCGACACTGCACTGGGGGTGCGCAGCATTCTGGAATTGCGCATGGGCCTGGAAACTCAGGCCGCCGCACTGGCGGCGACACGCCGTACGCCGGCGCAGTTGGCGCACATGCGTGAAGCGCTGGACGACTATCAAAGCCTGCTGGCCAATAACGACAGCTGCGTCGAGGCTGACAGGCGTTTTCACCTGTTGATCGCCGAAGCCACCGGCAATGTGTGTTTCACCGAAATCATGCAGCACCTGGGCAGTGCGATGATTCCCCGGACTCGCGTCAACGCCGTCGAGCGCGGTGCGGCAGATTTGAGCAAGCTCGGGCAGCTTGCCAACCTCGAGCACGAGGCGATTCTCAATGCCATCAAACGGCAAGACCCGGATGCGGCGCGTGCGGCGATGTGGCTGCACCTGACCAACAGCCGCGACCGGTTTTCACCGGGTGGCTGAAACTGTGTGGCGAAGGCGCTTGCCACAGGTTCTGTGTCAGTTCACTCGATAGCTAGCAAGGTCGTTCGCACATCCGTTATCGATCCAGCCTGATAGCGCGACCGGAAGAAGTAACCGTAATCCTGAAGGTAATACATCGTCACGCTCACTTTGAGCTCACCCCCTTCAATCGTGCACGCCAGTTCTTTTGCGCCGCCTTGCAATGAAGTGTTGACCTGTACGGCGTCAATCTGGCGTTCGACCACACACTCGAGTTTTTCGCTGTTGAGCGAGGTGCCCTTGAGCGTGCTGCGACGCTGTTGGGTGATGTGATAGCCCAACGATGAACCGACAGCCATCGTTCTCCAGTCGCCGGTGAATGTGAGGTTTTCGGTATCGATTGCGTATGACACGGGCAGTTTTCGGTCGGTGTATTGGCTGTCGAGGCGTAGCGTCAACAGCCCGCGGAAATTGACCGAGTAGGTGTCTATTACCTTGCCAGGCCACTGCAATTTCAACTGGCCACTTTGTGGATCGATTTCGTAGCGTTGCTCGCTTTGTGACGGCGCGCCACCCAAGTACCCGACGTTTTTCGAGTGAATCTCGATCTTTTTGATCGCCTTGGCCGGCGGTGCCAGGTTCAGGTCGGCAATCGACTTGAGTACGTTTGTCGCAACGGGTCTGGATTGATAGACCTGCGCCACTTTACGGCGGGGAGAGTAGGGCGCCAGGGTCGACAGTTGGGAGGCCGGGGCGCAGGCCGCTTTCAACAAAGGCCGGACATCCGCACCTTGCTCGAAGGTTGTTTGCGGGGCGTCGGCAAGCAGCGTTCCTCGGGTGATCTGGTCTTTTTCGTCCAGTTTGAACTCGCTCAATACGCGGTAGGTCTGGCCCTTGCAATCGACTTGATAACGGCCGCGAGTTTGTCCGAATAACACTTTATAGCTCGCGTCGGTGAGCAATGCCGGCTCATCAATCGCGCCCCAGAACAACACGGAACTGCCTTGTGTCTTGAGGCTATTGCGGTCGATCAGCAGCCGGCGTTCCGTGTCGCCGCCCAAGGCCACGCGCCAATCCGCAGGGGGCGTTTCCGCGCAGGCTTCGACGAAGCTCGGGTTCTGCGCCAGGCGTGCCAGCAGTGGCGCAGACAATGGAGTGTTCTTGGGCGACTTGTAGGACCCGGTGCTGGAACCGGAGACGATACGTGTGTCGAGGAACAGGGCGGTGGCACCGGTGGCGTCGCAGTTGGCTTGCATCTGCAAGGTTGATTGCGTGTTTTTCATGTTTCGCTCGGGAATGCTCACCAGATAGCTGAGCAGGTCTGCATCACGCATGACCGAGTGAGTCAGCAGTGGCTCGTCGAGCATTTCCTCCGTTGTCATGGGCGGTATCTTGGGCGCGGGGGCAGGTACTGGCTTGCTGGCGCAACCTGAAATCAACGTCAGCAAACCGATAACAACAAAGCGGGTCATAGGCAATCCATGGTGATAAGTGCCACATACATGTGAACTGAAAAGGTCGGCAGCCCCCAGTAATTCTTTAACCCGGCGCTACCGCCGTTCAGGGGCGCACCGGGCCGCTCGCGGTAACGGTGGCGCGTCGTTCCATATTCAATGCCAGCACACTGATCAAAATCACGAGGGCGCCGACGCCGAACATCAGTGTTGGCTGTTCACCCAAGGCGTAAGCGGCGATGGCCATCGCGGTCGGCGGGATCAGATACAGCGTCATGGTTGCGCGGCTCAAGTCCACATGGGCCAGTACAAACGCCCACGCCAGATAGGCGAGCGCACTGGGAAATATGCCCAACGCCAGCACCGCCCACTGCACATGAACCGGTGCGCTGACGACCTCGCTGGCCAATCCCGGCAGGTAAATCAATAACAACGCCGTGCCCGACCAGACCGTGTAACACACCAGCGTCAGGCCGTCATAGCGCGTGGAATGATGCTTCTGCAAGGCGAAGTAAAAACTCCAGGACACTGCTGCCAGCAAGATCAACAAACCGTAAACATCGAGGCCGCCCAGTCCGTGATCACCGGCCACCACAATCACCACGCCAATCATTCCCGACACGATGCAGCCCCAGCGCCAGAAGCTGACCCGATCCTTGAACACAAAACGCGCCAGCAGCGTGCTGAACAACGGTGTCGATTGTGCCAACACGCTGGAAGCCCCGGCAGTGACATGCTGCTGGCCTATGTTCAGTACGACGTGATGCAGGCTCACCGCGAAAAAACCGAGAGCAACCAGCCACGGCAGGTCGCGAGGCCTGGGCAGGCGGATGCCTTTGAACGCGGCGACGACCGCCATGAACACCGAGGCCATCAGAAACCTCAGCAGTGCCAGGTGTCCGGGGTCATAGGCCTGCAATCCGATATGAATGCCGGTCGGTGAATAGCCCCAGCACGCGACGACAAAAGCCATCGCGAGGATGATTTTCCAGGGCGAGCGGGGAGCGTGCGTGCGTGAATTCATGGTCGTGCACCATCAGGTAGGTGCATTGAGTATCAGAACTCAGATTGCTCTCCACAACTGACTTATACTGCGTAGACCGTTCACTTTTGGTGATGATTATGGAGCTGGCGCAGATTCGCATGTTCAAGACCGTGGCCGATGTCGGCAGCATCGCCCGGGCCGCCGAGTTGCTGCATTGCGTGCCGTCCAATATCACGGCGCGGATCAAGGCGCTGGAGACGGAATTGGGGGTGGCGCTGTTTCTGCGCGAGGGTCGAGGGCTGCGCATCAGCGCGGCGGGGCAAACGTTTTTGTCCTACGCCTCAAAAATTCTGGCGCTGACCGTTGAGGCCAAGCGCGCATTGGACCCGTCAGCCGACCCCTCCGGGCCGCTGCGCATCGGCGCCATCGAGTCCTCGGCCACCGGTCGCTTACCGCGGCTGCTGGCGAAATTCCACAAGCGCTATCCCGCAGTTGCGCTGGAATTGACCACGGGCAGCTGGGGCCAATTGCTCGACGACACACTCAACCACCGGCTCGACGGCGCCATCGTCGCCGTGGATGTCGAGCGCGCTCAACTCAAGCGCACACCGATGTACCGCGAAGAGCTTTTGTTGATTGCCTCAACGTCGCTGGGAGCGGTGCACAGCATTGCGGATTTGCAGGACAAGACCGTCTTCATGTGGCCCCAGGGTTGTCCGTATCGGGCGGCGCTGGAACATTGGTTGTTGCGTCAGGGGCTGGCGCTGCCGATTGTCAGTCTGGCGAGTTATGGCGCGATTGTCGGGTGTGTCAGCGCGGGTGCCGGTGTCGCGTTAGTGCCCAAAGGGGTGTTTGATCAGTACGCCAAGGGGGCGGGGTGCGCGGGGTATGAATTTCCTGAGCTGACGGCTATCGACAATTTGTTTTACTGGCATGAAAACGCCGGGGTTCACCCGGCGCGCGAAGCGTTTGTGGCGATGCTGCGCGAGGAGTTCGCGTGACTGGCAAACTCGCTCCCACAGGGTTCCGTTCGTGTTTGGAGCTCAGGTCACGCGGACGTCGCGCATCAGCAATCCGAAGTTCAGATCCACCGCATCCGGAATCGGCAAGTACACCGTGTGCCCATCCCCCGGCGCGACTTCAATCGGTTCGCCTTTGGCGTTCTGAAGCTGATGTAAATCGAAATGGAAGTTGCCCTTGGGGGTCATCAGTTCCATGTGATCGCCCAGGCCAAAGCGGTTTTTCACCTTGACCTCAGCCAGCCGATCGCGGCGCTCTCCGGTCAGTTCACCGACAAACTGCTGTCGTTCCGACACCGAGCTGCCGTTCTGGTAGTTCTGGTATTCGTCATGCACATGCCGTCGCAAAAATCCTTCGGTGTAGCCACGCTGCGCCAACGACTCCAGGTCGGTCATCAGGCTGCGGTCGAATGCTTGCCCGGCCACGGCGTCGTCGATGGCCCGGCGATACACCTGCGTAGTGCGCGCGCAATAAAAATGGGACTTGGTCCGGCCTTCGATTTTCAGCGAGTGCACGCCCATGTGCGTCAGACGCTCGACGTGCTGAACGGCGCGCAGGTCCTTGGCGTTCATGATGTAGGTGCCGTGTTCGTCCTCGAAGGCCGGCATCAGTTCGTCTGGCCGATTGGCTTCCTGCAACAGGAACACCTGGTCGGTGGGGGCGCCGAGGCCCAGGGTCGGTTCGGGTTGATATTGCTGGACGATTTCGCCGAGCTGATTTTCCGTGGCCTCCTGCGCCGAGTATTTCCAGCGGCAGGCGTTGGTGCAACTGCCTTGATTGGCATCGCGCTTGTTCATGTAGCCCGACAACAGGCAGCGCCCGGAATAGGCCATGCACAACGCGCCATGGACAAACACCTCCAGCTCCATGGCCGGCACCTGTTCGCGGATTTCGCCGATTTCTTCCAGCGAGAGTTCCCGYGACAGGATGATCCGGCTCAACCCCTGTTGCTGCCAGAACTCGACACTGGCCCAGTTCACGGTGTTGGCCTGCACCGACAGATGAATCGGCATCTGCGCAAAGTGTCGCCGCACCAGCATGATCAGGCCCGGATCCGACATGATCAGCGCGTCCGGCGCCATGGCGATTACGGGTGCCAGGTCCTTGAGGAAGGTCTTGAGCTTGGCGTTATGCGGCGCAATGTTCACCACCACGTAAAAACGCTTGCCCTGGGCCTGGGCCTCCTTGATGCCGAGGGCGAGGTTGGCGTGATCGAATTCGTTATTGCGTACCCGCAAGCTGTAGCGCGGCTGGCCGGCGTACACCGCATCGGCGCCGTAGGCGAAGGCATAACGCATGTTTTTCAAGGTGCCGGCAGGGGCGAGCAGTTCGGGGGCGAGGGGAGTCATGGCAGTGTCGGTCGCAAAAGCCAGGGAGCGTAATCGGCTTGCCCGAGGGGTTTATTGATCTGGATCTATGCTTGATGAACAAACGGATGGCACTCGCGCGAACCGTGGCGGACTAAGTATCAGAAAGGCTCGTCAGTACAAGAGCCTGCGTCCCCCTGCGCACTGACACGGACCGGACATGAGCGAAGAAACCGTACACAACCGATCACTGGTGATCTTGCTATGGCTGGTGACCGCCGCCTTCATCTGGATTCTGCTGCCGTTTTACGGTGCGGTGTTTTGGGCGGTGATCCTCGGCATCCTCTTTGCGCCGATGCAGCGCCGATTGCAATTGAAGCTGGGGTGGGAGCGCAACCTGACGTCACTGTTCACGCTCAGTATCTGTCTGGTGATTGCGATCCTGCCGGTGATCATCCTTGGCTTCCTGCTGGTTCAAGAGGGGACCACGCTGTACAAAAGCATCGAAAGTGGTGAGCTGGATATCGCCGGGTTCGTCTCGCATTTCAAGCACAGCCTGCCGCCGTACTTCCAGCACCTGCTTGACCGGTTCGGGGTGGGCGAATTGAGCGGGCTGCGGGAGAAAATCATCAAGAACGCGGTGACGGGCAATGAGTTTTTCGCCACTCAGGCGTTCAGCTTCGGCCAGGGCACGTTTGATTTTGTGGTGAGTTTTTTCATCATGCTGTATTTGCTCTATTTCTTTTTGCGTGACGGCGCCGAACTGGCACGCAAGGTTCGCGCGGCGGTGCCGCTGGAGGAGCACCAGAAGCGGCGCTTGCAACTCAAGTTCAATCGCGTGGTGCGGGCGACGGTCAAGGGCAACCTGCTGGTGGCGATCACGCAGGGCGCTTTGGGTGGGGCAATATTCTGGTTTCTGGACATCCCGAGCGCGTTGCTCTGGGCGGTGCTGATGGCGTTTTTGTCGCTGTTGCCAGCGGTGGGGGCAGGGATCGTCTGGGCGCCGGTGGCGGCGTTATTCCTGCTCAGCGGGGCGATCTGGCAGGGTGTGGCGTTGGGGCTGTACGGGGTTTTTGTGATTGGCCTGGTGGATAACGTCTTGCGACCGATCCTGGTGGGCAAGGACACCAAGATGCCGGACTACCTCATCCTCATCTCGACACTGGGCGGTCTGGCGATCTTTGGCCTCAATGGTTTCGTTATCGGGCCGCTGATCGCGGCCCTGTTCATGTCGAGTTGGGACATTTTCATCGAAACCAAACCGCGGGTGCAGTTGCCTTAGGCGCTGAGCAGGCCTTGGCCTTGGCCGATGCGCTGCGACAAGGCCTGGGCGGCGGGTAGCGAGGTGAGCGGACCGCTGATCGCTTCGCCGTCCTGCACCAGATACCAACAGGCAAGCAAACCCAGCTCTCTAAGCGATGAGGGAACGGCGCTGCCGATAACGGACATGATCTGAACCTGGGACATAAGTACCTCCATCAATCTATGGAGCTACCTTAAGGACGTCGCGCAGGAACGGACAATCAACACGTTCGATAGTGGTCATTGACGCCGATGAGTGTTCGCCTCAGTCGACGACCAGATCCAGCATGTGAACCACTTCGTGTTCGTTGAGCAGGCCCTTGCGTACCAGGTTTTCCGCCAGCAGCGAAAGAAACTTGGCGCTGCGATGGCCTTCCAGGTGCTTGAGTTCGGTCAAAGCGTTGTACACCTTGCTGGAAGTGCACAAACCGACAATGCGGTGCGGGTTTTGCGTAGGCATGAGGTCGTCCTTGTTGTTATCAACCTGTTGTTTGCGGACAGATCCAAGCTTGCGGACCTGATATGACAAAAATATGACCGTTTGGCGCAAGGCGAGGGCGGGTCATGTCAATCTTGCCCATTTGAACCACCCACTCTGTCCCCACAGCGACCTTGACGCGATTTATCCAGACGTTCGCCGACGAACGGTCACAAAAAAGCCCCGCTGTTGAGGCGGGGCCGGGGAATGCTGTTACCAGTGGCCATAACCACGGGGAGGGCCATAGTAACCGCGCGGCGGGCCGTAATAACCACGTGGCGGACCGTAGTAAACCGGTGCCGGGGCGTAGTAGACCGGCTGTTGCACGTAGACCGGTGCAGGCTGGTAATAAACCGGTGGCGGTTGTTGCATGTAAACCGGCGCCGGCTGAGCGTAAACCGGTTGTTGAACATAGACCGGCCGGTTGGCGTTGATCACGGCCGAACCGACAATGGCCGAGCCGACGAGCGCACCAAAAATCGCCGGACCTTGCCAGCAGTTACCACAACCACCGCCATGGGCTTGTGCCTGCCCTGCGACAGCGAGTGCGCCGATCAGCAAGGCCACTGTGGTGATTTTACGGTTCATGATAAATCCTCGTCTTTTCGACCCGGCGCTTGCGTCTGCAATAGACCCAAGGATTGTCGCGGGGATACCTCTAAGACAGCTTTTTTTTGAAAAACAGCACGGCCGATAGGTAAATTTTGTGTAAGGTCTGTACCGGTTTCCTGACGGACCCGCGCTACCTCGCGCAGGCCTTTGATTATGATCGATCAGACCCGATGGATTGGCTAATCCCGTCCATCTGAAAGTGCTATTGAAGGAGAAAGTTTCATGCAGATGAACCCCAACCGAGACACTCAGCTGTGCATGTCGCTCTCGGGGCGCCCCGGCAACTTCGGCCTGCGGTTTCACAATCATCTGTATGAACAACTGGGCCTGAATTTCTATTACAAGGCCTTCAGCAGCCAGGATTTGCCCGGCGCTGTCGGCGGTATTCGCGCCTTGGGCATTCGTGGCTGCGGGGTGTCGATGCCGTTCAAGGAAGCGTGTATCGAGCTGGTTGATGAACTGGACGCCTCGGCGGCGGCCATTCAATCAATCAACACCATCGTTAATACCGATGGCCATTTAAAGGCGTACAACACCGATTACATTGCCATCGAACAACTGCTCAAGACCCACGAAGTGCCCAAAGAGTCGACCTTTGCCCTGCGCGGCAGCGGCGGCATGGCCAAGGCCGTGGCCAGCGCGTTGCGTGATGGCGGCTACAAAAACGGTTTGATCGTCGCCCGAAATGAACGCGCCGGACGCGCCCTGGCTGAGTCGCTGGGCTACAAATGGCAAGCGGAACTGGGCGCACAGCGCCCGCAAATGCTGATCAACGTCACACCGATTGGCATGACGGGCGGTCCGGAAGCTGATCAACTGGCGTTTGATGCGCACGCGATTGCCAGCGCGCAGACTGTCTTCGATGTGGTGGCAATTCCCTCGGAAACGCCGCTGATCGTGAGCGGTCGTGCGCAAGGCAAGCGAGTCATCACGGGGCTGGAAGTGATCGCGATCCAGGCACTGGAGCAGTTTGTGTTGTACACCGGTGTAAGGCCCACGGATGAGCAGTTTCACAAAGCCGTGGAATTTGCCCGCAGCTAGGAGGTGCCTATGCACCCGCGCATTCTCAATCTGAACCAGGTCGATCTTGAACCGTTGCCCGAAGCCCTGGCTCCTACCGGCGACACGGCCGGTCGCTACCAGCAGCGTTTCGCCCGCGTTGGCCAGCAATTGGGCGCGCAAAAGCTTGGGTATCGGCTGTATGCGCTGGAACCGGGCATGCGTGGCAGCCCGTTTCATAGCCATCGGGTCAACGAGGAGATGTTTTACGTCGTGGCCGGGGCAGGGGAGGTACGCCTCGGGACCGAGCGTTTTCCCATCCGTGCGGGCGACGTGATTGCTTGTCCGCCAGGTGGTCCGGAAGCGGCGCATCAGATCATCAATACCAGCAACGCTGAACTGCGCTATCTGGCGGTGAGCACCCAGCAATCACCGGAAATTTGCGAGTACCCGGATTCCGGTAAATATGCGGTGATGGATGATTTCAAGGTGGATGCCGAGGGCAATGCTTCGGGCTTCGTTGCCATCGCCCGGCCGGGCGACGGCGTGGATTATTGGGACGGTGAGTAACCTGTAGCAGCGTGTAGCAGCTGTCGAGCAGCGCGAGGCTGCGTCCGACTGCGAAGCAGGCGCTGAACCAGAACTTGCGGTGTTTCAGACAGACAGCGTTAGCCTGACTCACGACGGCTTCGCCGCCGGACGCAGCCTCGCGCGGCTCGACAGCTGCTACAAGCCGGACGCAGCCTCGCGCTGCTCGACGGCTGCTACAAGCCGGACGAGCTGCTACGGGTTATTCGAGGCGCGCCAGGCGTTCTTCCAGCGCGGCAATTCGCGCTTCAAGCTCTTCGATTCGCTCAACCGACACCCCGCTGGCATTGCCTCGCTCCACCGGATTGTGCCGTGCCGCCAGAATCACCTCGATGTCTGCCGGATCGCCCAACGCATGCATATACCGGTCCTCCCGCTGGCCGGCCTGCTTTGGAATCAACAGTGCCAAGCCCCGGGCAATCAAACGCTCCAGCTGATGCACCACCTGTTCGGCGTCTTCAAACTCATGCATGCGCCCGCTGCGGGTCAGTAATTCATTGGTCGTCTGCGGGCCGCGCAAGAACAACAGGCCTGTCAAAATCACTTGTGCCGGCACCAGTTCCAGGGCTTTGTCGACCTTGTGCTCCCAGCGATCCGCGCGGCTGCCCATCACCAGTTTGGCGAAGCCGCGTCCTTCCAGCGCCCGCAGGCTCTGGCCGACCTGACCCTGGGTCAGGTTCATCACCGGTTCGCGGCTGGTTTTCTGGTTGCAGGCGATCACCAGGGCATTGAGGGTCAGCGGATACGTTTCGGGGCTGGTGGCCTGTTTCTCGATCAGCGAGCCCAAAATTCGGATTTCCGCGCTGTTAAGCCGCGGTCCGTCAGAGGTCGTTTCTTGCTCAGTGTTCATGGTTGCGAATCCTTGCCCGGTTCATGTTTTTCACGTGCCTGGATGCACTTTAGAGGGGCGAGCGCCAATGGCAACTGAATTCGTTGTGCCTGCGCCATAACGATGACGAAACCTAAATGAAATATTAACGACTTTTTTACAAATGCGCGGGCACCTTATGCGGGCTCGCGCGACGTCGCGCGCGCCATTCACGGCGTTGTGGTCATTGGCTGTATCGCCCCCGAACTTCTGCCCCATGCATCGAGTCACTCGGTGTACGACACCTTCATTCGCCTCTGCTTACAAAAAACCAATAAAGGCGAGAGAGACTCCATGAACCAAGACATTTTTGTATCTGTACTGATTCCAGCCAAAAACGAAGCAAACAACCTCAGGCCACTGCTTGAGGAAATCCGCGTGGCGTTGGCCGATGAGGCTTACGAAATCATCGTCGTTGACGATGGCAGCACCGATGCCACCTTGCACGAGCTGCGGCAAATGCGGCACAACGGGCTGGACGCATTGCGCATCCTGCACCATGAACGTTCGCTGGGGCAGAGCACTTCGCTTTACCACGCGGCGTTCGAGGCGCGTGGACAGTGGTTGGCCACACTCGATGGCGACGGGCAAAACGACCCGGCGGACATCCCCGGTATGCTGGCGCTGGTGCGCGGTGAGCCGGGACGCGTCGATGTACAGTTGGTGGCCGGGCACCGGGTCAATCGCCGTGATACCGCGAGCAAGCGCTGGGCTTCGCGTTTCGCCAACGGCCTGCGCAGTCGCCTGCTCAAGGATTCCACCCCGGACACGGGGTGCGGCTTGAAGTTGATCGAGCGTGCGGCGTTTTTGCGCCTGCCGTACTTCGACCACATGCATCGCTATATCCCGGCGCTGATCCAGCGCCATAACGGCCGAATGATCGTTCATCCGGTCAACCACCGACCGCGCACCGCCGGGGTGTCCAAGTACGGCAATCTCGACCGCGCCCTAGTGGGCATTCTCGACCTGATCGGCGTCTGGTGGCTGATCAAACGCACGCGCCTGAACACCCATGCGCAGGAGATTGAAGGATGAATCTTTCCCGCGAAGCCATGTGGCTGGCAGTCGGTTTTATTGGCCAGATCGCCTTTACCGGCCGCTTTATCCTGCAGTGGCTGTACAGCGAGTACAAAAAACGCAGCGTGATCCCGGTGAGCTTCTGGTACCTGAGCATCGTCGGCAGCACCCTGTTGCTCGCGTACGCCATTTACCG
>NZ_JBFUBK010000076.1:0-30813 GCF_056405815.1 Pseudomonas sp. P1_F1_2
TGTACACCTGTAGCAGCTGTCGAGTGAAACGAGGCTGCGATTTTTTGAACGTCAGGATTTAGCGGGCCAGGCGCTGACAAATTCGGCCAAATCGACTTTCTCCGCCACTCGCGGTTCTTTCTGCGGCGTGCCCAGGTAGAGGAACGCAATCACCTCCTCCCCTTGCGCCAACCCCAACCCATTGGCCACATGTGCGGAATACGCCAGTTCACCGGTGCGCCATACCGCGCCAATCCCCTGCGCATACGCCGCCAGCAAAATCCCGTGTGCCGCGCAGCCCGCTGCCAGCAGTTGTTCGGATTTCGGATATTTGACGTGATCCTGTAACCGCGCGATCACCACCACAACCAGTGGCGCCCGGAGTGGGCCGTTGCGCGCCTTGTCCAGCGCGGCCTCGGACACCTCGGCGTCTTGTAGCCTGGCGGCTTCAGCCAGCAACTCGCCCATCTGCTCACGCGCCGCACCCTCGACCGTCAGGAAGCGCCACGGCTGCAAATGGCCATGGTCCGGTGCACGCATGGCGGCGCCAAACAGAACTTCGCGCTGCGCTGCGGTCGGTGCCGGGTCAAGCAGTCGTGGAACGGAAACACGGTTGAGCAAAGCGTCGAGAGCCTGCATCGGCCACCTCCTGAAAAAATGTTTGGCTATTCTAGCTGCAAGTGCGCAAGCGGCGTCGGTTTACATGCCCTGCCCCGCAGGTAGAATGGCGCCCTCCTCCACAACAGCCCGAGCGGATTTCATGGCGTTGCCGACCTTACGGATTATTGGTTTTATCATCGGCATCTTCCTGATCACGCTGGCGATCTCCATGATCGTGCCCATGGCAACCCTGGTGATCTTCGACCGCACCAACGACCTGCCGTCGTTCCTGTGGTCGAGCATGATTACGTTTGTGGCTGGCCTGGCGCTGGTCATCCCCGGACGTCCCGAGCATGTTCACCTGCGTCCACGGGACATGTATTTGTTGACCGTCAGCAGTTGGCTGGTGGTGTGCATCTTCGCCGCGCTGCCATTTTTGCTGACCCAGCACATCAGCTACACCGACTCCTTCTTCGAAAGCATGTCCGGCATCACCGCCACCGGCTCCACAGTACTCAGTGGCCTGGACACCATGTCGCCCGGCATTCTGATGTGGCGCTCGCTGCTGCACTGGCTCGGCGGCATCGGCTTTATCGGCATGGCAGTCGCCATTTTGCCGCTGTTGCGTATCGGTGGCATGCGCCTGTTTCAGACCGAATCGTCGGACCGCTCCGAAAAAATCATGCCTCGCTCGCACATGGTGGCGCGCTTGATCGTGGCCGCCTACGTCGGCATCACCATTGTCGGCAGCCTGGCGCTGTGGTGGGCCGGAATGAGTCTGTTTGATGCGATCAACCATGCGATGTCCGCGATCTCGACCGGAGGGTTTTCCACGTCGGACCAGTCACTGGCCAAGTGGACACAACCGGCGGTGCACTGGGTGGCGATCGTCATCATGATTCTCGGCAGCCTGCCCTTCACCCTGTATGTGGCGACCTTGCGCGGCAACCGCTGGGCGTTATTCAGGGATCAGCAGGTTCAAGGGATGCTCGGCATGCTGCTGGTGACCTGGCTGGTGCTCGGCACCTGGTACTGGTGGACCACCCAGCTGCATTGGCTCGAAGCCTTGCGGCACGTGGCGTTTAACGTGACGTCGGTGGTCACCACCACCGGTTTTGCGCTGGGGGATTACAGCCTGTGGGGCAATTTCTCGCTGATGCTGTTCTTCTACCTGGGCTTTGTCGGCGGCTGCTCCGGCTCGACGGCCGGCGGGATCAAGATATTCCGCTTCCAGGTCGCCTATATCCTGCTCAAGGCCAACCTTAACCAGTTGATTCACCCGCGCGCGGTGATCAAGCAGAAGTACAACGGTCACCGTCTCGACGAAGAAATCGTGCGTTCGATCCTGACGTTTTCGTTCTTCTTTGCCATCACCATCTGCGTCATCGCGTTGCTGCTCTCACTGCTCGGCGTGGACTGGATGACCGCCCTGACCGGTGCGGCCAGTACCGTGTCCGGTGTCGGGCCGGGGTTGGGTCCGACCATCGGGCCGTCGGGTAACTTTTCATCGTTGCCGGACGCCGCCAAGTGGATTCTGTCGTTCGGCATGCTGCTCGGCCGACTGGAGATCATTACGGTGTTTGTTCTGTGCATTCCTGCGTTCTGGCGGCACTGACCAGCCCTGCCGCGTCCGTCAGATGCGCCCGGTACTCGCCGGGCGTGGCGTCAAACCAGCGGCGGAAGGCGCGGAAGAAGTTGCTCGGATCGGCGAACCCCAGCAAGTAGGCAATTTCCAGCAGGGTCATGGTGGGCTGGGCAAGGTATTGCTCGGCCAATTCACGTCGCGTGTCATCGAGCAACGCCTGAAAACTGGTGCCCTCCTCCTGCAAGCGCCGCTGCAAGGTGCGCTGTGACAAGTGCAGCGTTTGCGCCACGGTATCGCGCTTGGGTTCGCCCTGCGGCAGCAGACGACACAACACTTGACGCGCATTGTGCGTCACGCGGCTCTCGGAGAACCGTGCCAGGTACTCGCCGGCAAACCGGTCATGCAGCAGCGCCATCGCTTCGTTGGCAGTTGGCAGGGGGGCTTCCATGTCGGCACGTTCAAAGATCAACGCATCGTAAGCCGCGTTGAACACCAACGGCGCATGAAAGGCTTGTTTATACGGTTCGAGGTCGACGGGTTGATCGCCCTGCACCAGCACCTTGCGCGGTTGCAGCGTGCGCCCGGTCAACCAGCCGCACAACGCCAACGCACAGGCCAGCGACGCTTCGGCACTTTGCCGGGTGGGTGGCAAGTGGTCGCCATGCACCGTCAGAATCAGCGCATAACCCTCATCCAGCAGGCGGAAACTCAAGTCGGCACTTTCGGCAATGATCCGCTGATAGCGCACCAGTCGCTGAAAGCCTTCGGCCAGGGTCTGGCTGGACATCAAGGCGTAACCCGCCACATGGAAGGAGGCCGGTCGCACCACTTTGCCCATGTTCAGGCCTATCGCCGGGTTGCCGGACAGCTCGACCGCGCGCTGCCACAGACGCGTCATGGAATCTTGCGTGAAGCGCGCATCCGGATCATCCAGCGATGCGTAGTCGAGCCCTAGCTGCTTGAACAGAGCCCGGCAATCCAGACCGTCCATCTCCAGTGCTTTGACAATCCCCATCGCCCAGCTTGCAGAAGTCGTTCGTTCGCTCATGGCGTTTACTTCACGTTCGGTGAGCCGTCTGACGCGGCTGATTTCCAAAGGATACTAAAGTGGCGCCTATTGTCACTGGCTGATGCCATTGATCACTCTAGACTCAAATAAGCTACCCGCAGAACAACTTGCAATCAGAACAATAACCACAGAGATCGCAGTCGTGGAAAACATCAAACGTTTCAACAGTTTTGCTGAGTTCTACCCGTATTACCTCAGCGAACACAGCGACAGTACTTGCCGACGACTGCACTTTATCGGCACGACGCTGGTCATTTTCATCCTGGCCCTGGCCATCGGCAAAGGCGCATGGCTGTTGCTTTGGGCCCTTCCGCTGGCCGGTTACAGCTTCGCCTGGGTCGGGCATTTCTTCTTTGAGAAGAATCGACCTGCAACCTTCCAACATCCTCTTTATAGCCTGCTTGGCGACTTTGTCATGTACCGCGACATGATTCTGGGTCGTGTGCCCTTCTAGGCTCCACTGGCCATAAAAGCGACCTGCGTGGCCAATGTAATATTGGATCCAAGTTCTACACTCAAGACATCCCATTCGATTAGAACAAGAGGATAGCTGATGAATGCCCATGCCCGATTCACGCACATGCAGGATGGCACGCAGGAGGACTGGGCGATCATCGCCGCGGACTTCAGTGCCTACGCCAAACAATTACCGGCACGGATTGTGGCGCACCTGAAGTTGCTGGCGGGTGATTTTGGCGGCTTCCCGGTAGATCGCCTGACCCATTCGCTGCAAACCGCCAGCCGCGCCTGGCGCGATGGCCGTGATGAAGAATACGTGGTCTGTGCGCTGCTGCACGACATCGGCGACACCCTTGGCTCCTACAACCACCCGGACATTGCAGCGGCGATCCTCAAGCCGTTCGTCAGCGCCGACAACTTATGGATGGTGGAGAAACACGGGATTTTCCAGGGTTACTACTTCTTCCATCACCTGGGGATGGATCGGCACCTGCGCGAGCAATTCAGCGGACACCCGCAATATCAGGCGACCATCGAGTTCTGTGCCAAGTACGATGCGGCGGCGTTCGACCCTGAGTATGAGACGCTGCCACTGAGCTTCTTTGAGCCGATGATGGAGCGGGTGTTCGCCCAACCGAAGAACTCGATTTATACAGCGGCGATGGAACAACATTCGCCGGCCTGATAGACCTCAGGGGACCGCTGCGCGGTCCATCGCGGGCAAGCCCGCTCCCACAGGCTTTTCTAGCAGTCACAAATCTAGTGTTCACCTTGCTCAATGTGGGAGCGGGCTTGCCCGCGATGAGGCCTGCCCAGACACCGTATTCCTAGGCCGGTTCGGCGACCTTGATGGCCCTCAATTCAGCTTCCCGCGCCTGAGCATCCGCCAGGCGATACAGCTCGATCGTCCCGTCCCAATGCTCGATCAGCGCCGTGCACGACTCCACCCAGTCCCCGCAATTGAGGTAATCCACCTCGCCGACCTTGCGAATCTCGGCGTGGTGAATGTGCCCGCACACCACGCCATGCAACTCGCGCTTCAGGCATTCGTGAGCGATAGCTTCCTCGAAGTCGCTGATGAAGCTGACCGCGGTTTTCACCTTGTGCTTGAGGTACGCCGACAACGACCAATAACCATAGCCATAACGGGCGCGCCAATGGTTGAGCCAGCGGTTGAGGGTCAGGGTGAATTCGTAGGCCGAGTCGCCGAGAAAGGCCAGCCAGCGGTGATACCGGGTGATGACATCGAACTGATCGCCATGGATAACCAGCAAGTGACGGCCATCGGCGGTCACGTGCACGGCTTCATCCACCAGTTGGATGTTGCCCAGAATCAGCTTGGAATAGCGACGCAGGAATTCGTCGTGATTGCCGGTCACATAGATGACTTCGGTGCCGCGCTTGCTCATGGTCAGCAAGCGCCGGATCACGTTGGTGTGCGCCTGCGGCCAATACATGCCGCCGCGCAGTTTCCAGCCGTCGATGATGTCGCCGACCAGGTAAATCTTGTCCGCGTGGTAGCCCTTGAGAAACTGCGACAGGTGTTCAGCCTGGCAATCCCGAGTGCCCAGGTGCACATCGGAAATCCATAAGGTGCGCACACGTTGCTTACGACTGGGTTTGGCGAGCTCGGCGCTGGTCATGGGCAACCCTCTGCGATGGTTTTTCCAAGGTTGCGCCGATCGGGTTAATTGAGCATGACAGTGGCGAGTCATTCCTGTGACAGCGGCAGGCCGGTGTAGACTGGCCCCATCTTGCCAGGAGAGCTGTGATGAGACCGATCCTCACACTACGCCAGTACACCGAAGACTTGATCGTCCACAGCCACGACCACGCTCAACTGGTGTTCGGCTTGTCGGGTGCGCTGGACTTCGAAGTCGATGGCCATGGCAGCCAGGTGGTGCAGCAGAGTTTCGTGGTCGTCCCGTCCGGTTTCCATCACGCGTGCGGCAGTAGCAATGGCAGCCGTTGCCTGGTGCTGGATGTGCCGAGCGATCAATGGATTTCACAGTCTCTGGGTGACCACGCCGCAGCCAGTCGCCGCCTGCTCGACAACGCCGGGCGCCTGCCGCTGGATGCCGGGCAAAGCCAATTGGTCAATTGGCTGGCAGGCAGTCAGGTCAACGATCCGTTGATCGCGCAACAAGGCGCAGTGCTGTTGCTGGCCAGCCTTAATAACGCCAAACCTGACAGCGTCGGCGGACGGCGCCTGCCGTATGCGGCGATGAATGCGCACATCGATCAATACGCGGCTTATCCGCTGCAAGTGGCAGATCTGGCCCAGGTGGCCGGGCTGTCCAGCGCTCGCTTGCACGCACGGTTTATCGCCGAATGCGGGCAGACGCCAATGGACTACATCCGCAGCCGGCGGCTTCATCTGGCGGTGGGATTGCTGCGCGATTCACCATTGCCCATCGGCGAGATTGCCAGCCGGGTCGGCTATAGCTCCCAGAGTGCTTTCGCCGCGGCGGTATTGCGTGAGTTTGGCGCTTCCCCCGGCAAACTGCGGCGCGAGGCTGGCGATAAATGACGCGAGTCTGACGACAGACACGCCAAGCCTCACGCGATTTAATGTAGCCGCTGGCGAAGCCTGCGTCAGACTCGGGCTGCGTTCGGACGAAGCGGTCGCAATCGGGACAAATGCGATGTGTCTGATGCACCGCGTTTTCCGGTTTTACGACCGCTTCGCAGTCGGACTCAGGCTTCGCCAGCTGCTACAAGTCCGTGGACTCTGTCGGTTTGGCTTACTACGTTAATCAAGGATTGTAATGACTCCCCGTACCGCCCTTGGCGCTTTGCATATTGGCGCACTGATGTTTGGCCTGACCGGTGTGTTCGGCAAACTCGCTGCCGCCTCCCCCGCTGTCATCGTCTTTGGCCGTGCCGCGTTTGCGGTCCTGGCCCTGGCGGTCTTTGCGCGCTTCGCCAGCAACACCCGCTGGCAAAAGCTTGAAGCCGTGGACTGGCGCCGTCTGCTGCTCAGCGGTTTGTTGCTGGCCGGGCACTGGGTGAGTTTCTTCATTGCGGTGAAAGTGGCGGGTGTGGCGATTGCGACCCTGGGTTTTGCCAGTTTCCCGGCGTTTACCGTCATTCTCGAAGGGCTGGTTTTCCGCGAGCGGATTCGCGCCAACGAAATCCTGCTGGTCGTGCTGGTGAGTGTCGGGTTGGTGCTGGTCACCCCGGACTTCGATCTGGCCAGCGGCGCTACCACCGGCCTGCTTTGGGCCGTCGGTTCCGGGCTGTTGTTTGCCTTGCTGTCACTGACCAACCGGGCCAGCTCCGGGCGAATCCCGCCGGTGCAGGCCGCGCTGTGCCAGAACGTGGTGGTCGCGGTGTGCCTGCTGCCCGTGGCGGCACCGCAATTGAGCGAAGTGCGCGGCATCGACTGGCTGTGGATCGGTCTGCTCGGGGTGTTCTGCACCGGCGTTGCACACAGCCTGTTCGTCGCCAGCCTGGCGGTGATCAAGGCACGCACTGCGGCGGTGGTGTTCGCCCTGGAACCGGTTTACGGGATCACCATGGCCTGGCTGCTGTTCAATGAAAACCCGACGCTGCGCATGCTGGTCGGCGGCGCGTTGATCATCGTCGCGATCGTGGTGTCCAGCAGGCTGTCGGGTGGCTCAAGCAAAAAGACCGTGGTCGCTGAAGCGGCGTCTCACTGAGTCCGGTCGTTGTGGCCCAGGTCGCGGTCCGGGTCAATCTGATCGCGGACCCGCTGCTTGAGCACCTTGGCCTCCGGGAAACCGCCATCAGCCTTGCGCTCCCAAAGCTGCACCTCGTCACAGAAAATATGGAACACCCCGCCGGTGCCGGGCACCAGCGACACTTTGCCCAAGTCATCGCCAAAGGTACTGAGCAGTTCCTGGGCCAGCCAGGCGGCACGCAATAGCCATTGGCATTGCGTGCAGTAGGTGATGACGATTTCCGGTTTGTGCGCGGTCATGACGGGCGAGTCTCTGAATCTGAGGGCGTCGCTATCATAGAGCCTCAGCGGATACCGGCCAACAGACTGCGGGCGGTCTGGCGAAGTGGCTCGTCGCCGTCCTTGAGCAATTCATTCAGCAGCGCGATGGCGTTGTCGAGATCGCCATCGTCAATGCAGGTCTGGGCCTGCTCGAGTTTACCGGCGTTGTTCGGCTCCAGCGGCGCAAGGCTCAGCGGTTCATGTTGCAGCGGCTCATGTTGCAATGACTGACCGACGTCGCTGAATTCATCGAGAAAATCGACAGCCTGCAACGGCAAATCAGGTACCGGGTCCCATTCCAGTTCGGGTTCCGGCAGCAATGACGCGTCGGGCAATGGGTGCACGTCGGGCGTCGAACTGTCGAAGGGACTGACGAGGTCCCAACTGGAATCCATCGACAAATCATCCAGGTTCAACTGGAAACCGTCGTTGGGTGAGGCTTGCTCAGGGGCGACGACCGGTGCCGCGACCGCAGGTACCGCACTGTTCAGTTTCGGGTGACGGGTGCGGATGTCCTGAAGTTTTTGTCGGTCAAACCCGGCTTGTCGCAGGCTGTTTTCCTGTGCCTCATAGGCGGGCACATCACCTTGTTTACCGAGCACCTCCAGCAGTTGCACGGCCAGGTCCGAGCGTTGAGGCTCTTTGCTCAGCGCCTCTCGCAACAAGGCTGCGGCTTCGGAAAAACGACCATAGGTCAGGTAGATGCCGACACCTTCCAGCACATCGCCTGCTGACGTTGCTTCACGGTGATCGGTGGCCGGTTTAAGCATGGCGGTGTGTGCCAATGGTTGTGCTGGACGATCGTGTACCGGCTCCTGCGGTGACGGCAAATCGGTGAAAGCCTCGGGCAACACCAGAACTTGCTGGCGTCGATGACGAACGAACCACCCCAGCAGTGCCAAYGCCACCAGCGCCAGCAATCCAATGATCAACTGCCAGTGGGTCGCTCCCTGCTCCTCGACAACGACGGGTGTGGGCGCGACAGGCACTGGCGCCACGGGCTCGGCGGCGGCGTGAGTGACTTCAGCCAATCRGGTTTGCAACTCGGTCACCTGTTTTTTCTGACCGGTGATCTGCTCGTCCTGTGCTTGAAGCTTTGAATTCAACTCGTCAACAGTGGTTTGCAGCTGCTGGTTGTGCAGCACGCTGGCGGCCAGTTGTTCGGCAACAACGGGATCATTCACGGGGACGGTGGCAGGTTGCACCGCTACCGGCACTGCGGCGGATTTCTTCACCGGGTTTGATGGCGCGCTGGGTTTGACGACGGGGAAGGCAGAAGACTGAGGCGTGGTGACCGGCTCATCCGCGACGGGTTCGACACCCGGAGTACCCGGTGGATCAATCAGTACCGTGTACTCACGCAGCACGCGCCCGTTGGGCTGATTGAGCTGCACCACAAAATTCAGGAAAGGTTCGCTGACCGCTTTGCTGGAGGTGACCCGGATCAGGCTTCGATTGCCCCGCAGGATCGGGGTGAACTTCAGGTTGTTGAGGAAGAACAACCGCTCCACGCCAGCGCGACTGAATTCATCTGCCGTCGCCAGACTGACCGACAACTCCCCCTCCTCCAGCCCGCCGACATCCACCAGGGCGATGTCGGCACTCAATGGCTGATTCAGCGCGGAGTGAAGCGTGATATCCCCCAAGCCCAGCGCGGGCGCCAATGCCGAGTAAGTGATCGCACCACCGACCAGAAACAACCTGGCGCCACACCGTAAAACCAATGGCCAACTCTCAAGCATGAGCATCCCTTAGATAACAGAACCAACCTATGCGTGTTCGCACATCCGTTACGAACACGATATTGCGTAGTAGTTCTTTATAGTCTGCCCAGCGGGGGTATCTCAAAAGTCTGGCGAGGGGTTATGCGTCAAGATTTTTCCAGGTTGGCCAGAATGTGCCCGTGAACCCGCATGCAGACCTTTAGATCGGCCTCGTCGACGCCTGCGAACAGCTCTTGGCGCAGTTGGGTGGCAATGGTTTCAATTTGTTCGATCAGGGGAAGGGCCGGCGCGCAGAGAGCGATTTTTTTCGCCCGGCGGTCTTCCAGCACCGCTTGGCGCTGCACCAGTCCCTGGGTTTCCAGGCTGTCGAGCAATCGGGCCAGGGTCGGCCCTTCAACACCGACGCTTTGCGCCAGTTCACGCTGGGTGGGGGCTTGTTCGAAGCGTGCCAGGTGCAGCAGCACTAGCCAGCGAGCCTGGGACAATCCCAGCCCCGCCAGTCGACGGTCCAATTCGGCACGCCAGCCTCGCGACATCTGGGCCAATTGCATGCCAAAGCGGTGTTGATCGGTTAACGGCATAAAACACTCATGATTAGACTGAAGTAATAAAAACTAATTATTAGCCAGCTAAGCATGACCCTTGGCTTGAGGCAAGGCTCGGTCTGTAGTGAATCGTTACATCAACCTACAAAACCGCTTAAACCTCAAACTCCGATTGCAGGGCCGCACGCACGCAATACAAAACCCCTTCTGGCACTCGCCCGGCAAACAGCGCGGCAATCTCCGAAACCGCCGGCAACTCACCTTCGCCGTCGAGGAAGGCATCCTGGACTTCGCCCATCAGCTCTTCAGGCAAATCCAGCGCCTGCTCCAGCGACAACTGTTGCTTGCCGATGGCCTCGGCGAGCATGGTGTAGACGTTCTTCTCCGAACACTGCAACTGACCGGCGATTTGCAGCGGCGTCATGCCGGCTCGGGCCAGGGTGATCAGTTCGTGGCGCACGTCGGCCACGACTTTCGGCGCTTCGACCTGACCGCCGAGCACTTCGAGGAACGCTTCGCCGTAACGCTCCAGCTTGCGTGCACCGACGCCGCTGACCGTGGCCATTTCCGAGAGTGAGGTGGGCTGGCTGCGGAGCATTTCCAACAATGTCGAATCGGGGAAAATGACATACGGCGGCACGCCATGTTCTTCGGCGAGTTTGCGGCGCAGAGCGCGCAAGGCTTCCCACTGCTCGCGCTCTTCGCCCCGGACCAGTTGGCTCGCCTGGCTCTTGCTGCTTTTGGCGGTGGTTTGCGGCTTGAGGTCGCGGCGCAGTTCCAGGGTCACTTCGCCCTTGAGCAGCGGCCGGCAGGTGTCGCTCAGGCGCAGGCCACCGTAGCCTTCGAGGTCGATGTCGGCCAGGCCACGGGCAACCAGCTGTCGGAACAGCGACCGCCACTCACTCTCGCCCATTGCCTTGCCAACACCAAACACTGACAGATGCTGATGACCAAAGCTGCGGACCTTTTCGTTGTCCTTGCCCAGCAACACGTCCACCAGATGCCCGACGCCATAACGCTGGCCGGTGCGATAAATCGCCGACAGCGCCTGACGCGCAGGTTCAGTGGCGTCCCAGGTCTGCACGCCATCGACACAGTTGTCGCAATGGCCGCATGGTTCAGGCATGTCTTCATCAAAGTAGGCCAGCAACGTCTGGCGACGGCAGCGGGTTTCTTCGCACAGCGAGAGCATGGCGTCGAGCTTGTGCTGCTCCAGACGCTTGTGGCGCTCATCGCCTTCGGAGTTTTGCAGCATTTGCTTGAGCATCACCACGTCTTGCAGGCCGTACGCCATCCAGGCATCCGCCGGCAGACCGTCACGACCGCCGCGACCGGTTTCCTGGTAATAGGCCTCAAGGGACTTCGGCAAATCGAGGTGAGCGACAAACCGCACGTTGGGCTTGTCGATGCCCATGCCGAACGCCACGGTGGCGACCATGATCAGGCCTTCCTCGTTGAGGAAGCGTTTCTGGTGATGGGCCCGGGTTTCGTTGGGCAAACCTGCGTGATACGGCAGCGCCGGGAAACCTTGTTCACTGAGGAACACCGCCACTTCGTCGACCTTTTTGCGCGACAGGCAGTAAACAATGCCGGCATCGCTGCGCCGCTCGGCCAGGAACGCCAGCAACTGCTTGCGCGGCTGCTCCTTGGGCACGATGCGGTAGAAGATGTTTGGACGGTCGAAACTCGACAGAAAACGTTCGGCATTGTGCAAGTGCAGGCGATCGACGATTTCTTCGCGGGTACGTTTATCGGCGGTGGCCGTCAGGGCGATACGCGGGACGTTCGGGAATAATTCCGCCAATTGGCCCAGTTGCAGGTATTCACGGCGGAAGTCGTGACCCCACTGCGATACACAGTGCGCTTCGTCGATGGCGAACAGGGCAATTTCAAGGCTTTGCAGGAACGCCAGCATGCGCGGCTGGACCAGACGCTCGGGCGCCAGGTAGAGCATTTTCACTTCGCCACGCTTGATGCGGGCCGCCAGGTCGCGCTGTTGTTCAGCGCTCAGCGTGGAGTTCAATGCAGCCGCCGCGACACCCAGCTCTTCGAGGGTGGCGACCTGGTCGTCCATCAGTGCGATCAGCGGCGAAACCACCACCGCCAGGCCTTCACGCAGCAGTGCCGGGACCTGGAAACACAAGGATTTGCCGCCACCGGTAGGCATCAGTACCAGGGCGTCGCCGCCACTGGCCACGCGCTCAATGATTGCACCCTGACGGCCACGAAAACTGTCGTAGCCGAAGATGTCCTTGAGGACGCGTTGAGCCTGTTCGAGCATAAAAACTCCAAAAATCACAAAAACATCCCTGCAAGGCTGGTTCAGAACCACGCACGCTGCACCGACAAATCGTAAGGGCGCGTTGCATGACGCTTCACATTTCAGCCGGGACGCCAGCAGGGCATCACAAAACGCGCGAGTATACCCGAGGCCTCCCTCGCACAGGGCACCGCTGATAAGACACATGTAGCAAATCCAATGAAGAACCCTGTGGAAGCGAGCTTGCTCGCGATGGCGGTGGGCCAGTCAACATTGATTTTGAATGTGGCACCGCTTTCGCGAGCAGGCTCACTCCTACAGGGATTGCGGGGTTGCCTGTTCTTACGAGGGTGCAAATATGCCGCGCGGCTGGCCTGAGCGCTCAAGAAGGCCTAGAATTCCCGCATCGAACATTCCCCAAGGTAGCCCTTTAATGTCCTTCGCTGAGCAACTAACCCGTTTGCAAGTCTTCCTCGACGCCGACGAACTGCATGACGAGGCGCTGGACTATGTGGCCGCTCACGGCTACCTCACCGCGCTGTCGATCTGTTCCGAAACCGTTCCTGACCGTGAGTGGATCGACGCCCTCTTCGCCGAAGAACCGCATTACAGCAGCGAAGCGCAGCGCGAAGAGATCGAAGCCACACTGATCGGCCTCAAGGCTCACATTGCCCGCCAACTGGCGTCCGATGAAGAATTCGAACTGCCATGCGACCTGGACCTGGGCGAAGAGCCGGATGATTCCGACCTGCGCGGCTGGTGCATCGGTTTCATGGAAGGTGTGTTCCTGCGCGAAGCAGCCTGGTTCGAAAGTGCCGAAGACGAAGTCAGCGAAATGCTGCTGCCGATCATGGTCGGCTCGGGCCTGTTCGACGAACAGCCAGAGTTCGAAGACATCGCCAAGGATGCCAACCTGATGGACGACATGATCGTTCAGATCCCGGAAGCCCTGACTGCGCTGTACCTGCTGTGCAACGCACCAGACGAAAAACCGGCGATCCTCAAGCCACGTCACCACTAAGGTCTTGCCTATGGACAACCCCATAGGCAACCGCCCCCTGATGTTGCGCTATGTACTGCTGGCCATCGGCTGGCTGAGCGTAGCGCTGGGGGTGATCGGGATTTTCCTGCCAGTTTTGCCCACCACCCCCTTCCTGTTGCTGGCCGCCGCGTGCTTCGCCCGCAGTTCGCCGCGTTTTTATCAGTGGCTGGTGGAGCATCCACGGCTCGGCCCGTGGATTCGCGACTATCTCGACGGCAACGGCATCCCGCTCAAGGGCAAGGTCTACGCCATCGGGCTGATGTGGGCGAGCATCCTGTTCTCCTGCTATCTGGTGCCCCTGCCGTGGGCGCGCGGGTTCATGCTGACCAGCGCCGTGCTCGTCACGATTTATATCCTGCAACAGAAGACCTTGCACAAGCTATGAGAGGCTTCAGCCCGAGGCAACCGTCACAACTCCGCCGGTGACCGCTCGTCTAAAACCAGCCGTAACCTGTCAGATTTGACAGTAGCCAGGATCCCCCTCCCAGACCATAAATAACTCCGTCGCCCATTCCTTCGACCGGGAGTTATCACCATGCTCATCCAACCGCCGAGAGACGTTGCACCCCTGGCGCTGCGCGAACCGGAAATCCCCGGCCGTACCGAGCCGCAACTTCCGTCCGGGGAATGGGGTATTAACCGAGCCGCCGCGCTCGACAACTTTCCCGACAAGGGTTTGAAAGTTCATCTTCCCGACTGGGCGAACATGAGCAAAGGCGACAAGGTTGAACTCTTGCTCAATGGCAACGTAGTGGATCAACACACACTCTCCGAAGACACCGAAGTGGGCCAACGCGTTACGTTGTGGATCGCGCCGGGGCGCCTGCAAACCGGTACTTTTTTACTCGCCTACCGCGTGACTCGTCTCAGCCAGGCCCCCGAAACCTCTACGCCCGCCGTCAAGCTCTACATCAAACTCGAACTGCCTGGCGGTCAGGATCTGAACCCGGAACCGGGAGCCCACTCCGAGCTGTTCATGTACATCGACCCGGCACTGATCGCCGACGGTGTGGACAAGGACGTCGCCAAGGACGGCGTGGACATCACCGTCCAGGCCAAACCCGGTAGCCCCGAAAAATCGCCCTACCCAAATGTCTTCGAGGGCGACGTGATCACGCTCAGTTGGGGCGGCATCATGGTGCTGTCCGACCCGGTCACCCAAGAGCAGGTCGATGACCCGGCCAACAATCCCATTGTGATCCACGTGACCGAAGCGGTGATTCTTGACGCCGCGGATTCAGGGCCCGATGGTCTGGCCGTGACGTTCCTGATCCATGACAAGGTGAACAACGTCGCCGAAGACTGGTGTGAAGAAACCCGCATCATGGTCGACACCGGCAACTCACGGCTGGAGGCGCCGATTCTCGAGCAGGCTAATGGCAGCGTACTCAATCTGGACAGCCTCGGCGACGAGGACCTCGACCTGCAGGTTTGGGCCGCCTCCCCCGTCGATTTCATGCTCGACGATGTCATCATCATGCACGTCAAGGGCACCACCCTTGAGGGTGAGCAGGTCCATGCCAGTGTTCGCCAACCCATTGAGAAGAATCCACCCGTCGTAGTCGATGTTTTCCTGCCCAACAGCGCCGCACGCAAGCTGGCCAAGACCCAGGCGATATTTTCCTATGAGCTGGAGCGTGGCGGCTCGGTCATCCAGCGCTCGAAGGGCCGGTTCATCAACATTGTTGGTGAACCGAGACGTCTGGCGGCGCCCAAGGCTGAAGATGCACTGAACGGCAGCATCGACCCCGACCTGCCGAGCACCCGGGTACAGATCCCCTTCGACGAAATCTTCGAAGAAGGCATGGCAATCGAATTGAAATGGCTCGGTACCCGACCTGACCTGAGCACCTATGACCCAGAGTTGGACTGGCACCAAATCAGCCATGGCGACGTCGACGCCAAGGAAGATTTTTTCATCACCGTGGAGGGCCGGCACCTCAAGACCCTGGAAGGTGGCACGCTGGACCTTTCGTACAACCTGCTGAGCGACGAGGACGGCGAGATTGTCCGCCGAGCGTCACGGCATGCGGCGTTGCTGAATGTCGGCGAAGCGCAATTGGAACTGGTCAAGCCGATCGTCCTCGGTGAAGCAGACGGCATCCTGGAACCCAACGAGCTTTCTAACGGCATCAGCAAGGTGACCTGCCCCAACCCGGTCTCCAATCCGAGCAAGGCCAAGGACGTGGTGACCTGGCAGTTACGGGACGCCGCAGGCGCGCTGATCGCAGAAGACTCAAAAACGCTCAATGCACTGAGCGCCGGCAAGGACGTGGATTTCCCCCTCAACGCAGCGTTTGTGCAGCAACACTTCGAAGCGCGACGTCATGAAAAACTGAGTGTCAGTTACAACATCCTGCGTTTTGAAACAGGCAGGACCAGTTATTCAAACCCATTGACGTTCCTCATTGGAGGGATTGGGCTTGATCTGACCACATTTGACAATGGAAACTGGAACGAGTGGGCAAGAGGGGAAGCAACTCATCCATCGGACTGGTCGATCATCCTAGTGGACGGTAATTCGGTTGCCAGAAACTATACCAACAGCAACGAATCTGCCGGCACTGTCCTGCAGAAACAATTTTTGAACCTGCAAGCAAACAGCTCTTATTCATTTACGATCAATTACCGCAGACTTGTTGAATCCCAAGCTGTCCCATCGATTTCGCTAAGCGCAAATGGAGTACAGATTGCCGGGCCTGTTATGGTCGACAGTCTGACCTGGAAATCGCTTTCGGGAACGTTCGTTGCCTCGTCTCCGGAAACGACATTGACCATAGTCAGTCATGTAGCATCAGGACAGGGCAACGATTACGAAATTGACGATATCGAAGTAAAAATAATCTAGACCGCTATCGGCAAAAAAAAAATCCGCCACCTTATTCCAAGGAGATGGCGGATTTTTTTTCGTTGAACTTACCGCCGGTTTAAATCAGATTCCGTACCGTGCCCGGCACGTTTCACATGGATCATGTCTTCGCCAACCGCTCGTCGAAAAACCAACACTACCTGTTACTTCTGACAGTAGCCAAATCAGCCGTCAAGGTTCCAAATCCTCCTCATTACCTTCGTAACGAAATAGCCGAACGTATTGGGAAAGGAATTGACCATGACCTCTTACACCCGCTACCTGCCTCTCGTTGTCGCGCCGCGTGCCGGTCTCCTGGCCCTGCATCCTCTGTTCGTCACCGGCATGACCAGGCCGATAGTGGGGGGTGATGGCGGCATCAGCATTGCCGTAGTCAACGACCATGCCCAAGGGGCGCTGTTTGTCATTGACCCATGGGTTTCCATGCTGGAAGGCGACACGATTGACGTTTTCCTCGATGCGCAAATCGTGTACCACCACGTAGTGACGGCAACGGAGGTCGATCAGCGCCTGTTCTTCTACGTTGAGGCTGTGCGATTCGTACCCGGCTGGATCGAGCAGTGTTATTACCAGTTGCTTCGCAAAGGTGAAGCGGCACCTGATGACCCTTCGGTAGCGTTGCGACTGCGGGTCAAGCTTGACCGCCCCGCAGGCCCCGACAGGGAGCCACACAAACCGGGGCATTCGGAGCTCAAGATCGCCCAGTTGCCCGAAGAGGTCATCAGGCAGGGGGTTGATGCCGAGTGGGCGGCCAAGGGTGTGCCGATGACCCTCCAGCCCTACCCCAACATCGCCTTGCGCGACACGGTACAGGTGAAGTGGGGCAGCGTTTTTCTCAAGCCTCTGGTGCTCACACAAGCGCATGTCGACGGCACGCAGCCCATTGTGATCACTGCCGACCAGGGCGAAATCCTGGCGGGTGGTGACAGCGCGGCCCTACTGATTCAGTACGAGGTGTACGACGAAGTCTGGAATTATTCGGAAAAATGGTCGATCCCCACCACGGTCAACGTCGATGCCGGAGCCTGGCGCCTGGAACAACCCATCATCAAGGAATCGGTCAATGGCGTTATCGACCTCAAGGGATTGAACCAGCAAGACGTCACGGTGCAGATCCATGTCCGCACCGAGGATTTCGAACTCGGCGATACGATCACGATGACCTGGATAGGCACGCCACAAATCGGCAAGCCGTTGATCCACACCCAATCGCGCGACATTACCAACGTACCGAGCATCCTCGAACTGAAAGTGCCTTACGAAGAAGTCCGCGCCATTGCCATGGGCTCGGCCGATGCCTCGTATGTGCTGACCAAGAAAAACGGTGGCCCCCCGCTCTCCTCCAAACGTACCTTTGCCGATGTGATCGGAGACGTGTACGCGCATCCCGCACCGACCATTCGCGAAGTGGTGGGTGAGGTCCTTGAGCCGGACGTGATGTATGCCACCGTGGACATTTCGTACCTTGGCATGACCGACGGTGACGTCATCGAACTGATGTGGGACGGTTCCTTGTCCAGCGGAGCGCCGTATTTACATACGGAGCAACATACCGTCAGCAGAAATGAAGCCGCAGACAAGCTCATAACGATCTACATACTCGACGAGCACATCAGTGTGCTTGCCAATGGCCGCCTCACGCTTTGGTATCGCGTGTCCAATGACAATGCTGCGTACGGCGTGAGCGAGTCCGAGCGCTTGCTGGTGAAAGTGCAGGCGATTGCTGCGACATTACCCGCGCCGCAAGTACCGGAAGCGCCGGACGGAGTGCTGGATCCGTCAAAAGTATTCGACAAGGTTACGGTGCGGATCGACTACACAGGAACGGTGAAGGACGACATTCTGACTTACTACTGGACCGCTATCAGTTCGGCCATCAGTACCAGCGACTGGCTTCCCATCACCACCGTCTCGGCGGGTAAACCGGTCAATTTCCGTGTCGATGCAAGCTACGTCACGCCAAGCATCGGCCAATACGTCAAGATCCGCTACACCCTCAAACATGCCAGCACCCAACTGCTGAGTTATTCCGCTACGTTGAACCTGCAAATCGGACAACGGGTGGGAGATCTTCCCCCACCAGAAGTGGTTCAAGCGGCCAATGGCAGTCTTGATCCCATAGTCGCAACCAACGGTGTCGACGTGATCGTCAAGTACGACAACATGGATCCGGCCCTGGACACCATTGCCCTGAAATGGCGTGGAACCCCGGGGCCTGGGACCTCCGTCGACCTGGAACTGCCGGCGCATGCCAGTGGTCGGGTGCAATTCCATCTCCCGGCCACGCTTATCGGTCCCAATATCGGCAAATCTGTTGCGGTGAGCTACGACGTCAAGCGCTACAACTTCTGGAACACATCCGAACTGCTGACGCTGAATGTGCTGAGGTTTCAGAATCCAGAAACTCAACTGCCACGCCCCGAGGTGCCACAGGCTATTGCAGGCGTCCTTGATCTGATGGCGTTCTCTGGCAACCCCGATGTCGTTGTACAAAAGTGGCCGTTCATTGCCCTTGGGCAACGCCTCTGGCTGCGATTGGAAGGCAAGACAATCGCCGGAGCGGATTACCGCATCGTGTTACTCGATGGCGTACTTGTCACGGCCGGGCAAGTCAGCAACGGGCTCAAGGAAATCCTGTCACGCACCGAGCTGCTGAAACTGGCGCATGCATCGGCGGCGACTGTCTTGTGCAAAGTGGCATTCGACGGTGCCAACGATGAATCGAGCGCCATCGCGTTTCCGTTGTTGCCGTTAACTGTCCGGACCCGCTATGACTACGTCACCCCAGTCATTACCCAAGTCAGTGATTCACGAGGCGAGGTTGCCGAGGGCGGCTTGACCTTCGATAAGGAAGTGACACTCAAAGGAACGGCAACGCGAGGTGAAAAAGTCGAGCTTTACGATGGTTCCACATCATTAGGATCTGCTGACGTTGGCACCAATGGCGCGTGGGAAAGATTACTGACCAATTTGACGGTGAAGAATTATCACATCACCGCCCACGCTCTTTATGATGCCGATCCCGTGTCCAGCCTGCCTCGGGCCTTTACGGTAGAAGCGGCGATCACCCCGACGATTGACTCTGTCAAAGACTCCAAGGGAGCAGACGTCCCACTCAACGGCGCCACCTTCGATACCAGTGTCACCGTCACCGGCAAGGCGAGCCCTGACCAGACCGTGCAGTTGTATGACGGCAGCACACCGATCGCTCCCGTCACACCGGTTGATAGCAATGGCGACTGGAGTAAGACATTTAACGGCCTGAGCGTCGCGGCGCACACGATCAAGGCAAAAGCGCGGTACGGTACGGAACCCGAATCCACTGCTCGCACCTTCACCGTCTTGCAAACGGTGACGCCAACCATCACKGGGGTCAGCGACACCAAGGGAGAAGTACCACCCAACGGCACCACCTTCGACACCAGCGTGATCGTCTCCGGCAAGGCGAGCCCTGACCAGGCCGTGCAGTTGTATGACGGCAGCACACCGATCACTCCCGTCACACCGGTTGATAGCAATGGCAACTGGAGCAAGACATTTACCGACCTGAGCACCGCGTCGCACACGATCAAGGCAAAAGCGCTGTACGGTACGGAACCCGAATCCACTGCTCGCACCTTCACCGTCTTGCAAACGGTGACGCCAACCATCACGGGGGTCAGCGATTCCAAGGGAGAAGTACCACCCAACGGCACCACCTTCGACACCAGCGTGACTGTCTCCGGCAACGCGAGCCCTAACCAGGCCGTGCAGTTGTATGACGGCAGCACACCGTTCCCCTCTGTCACACAGGTCAATGGCAACGGCGACTGGAGTCAATTACTCCCCGGCCTGAGCGTCGCGGCGCACACGATCAAGGCAAAAGCGCGGTACGGCACACTGCCGGAGTCTACTGTTCGGGCGTTCACCGTCGCCGTGGCATCGGCGCCGACAATTGTCTTCGTCAAGGACTCCAAGGGAGCAGAAGTCCTGCACAACGGCACCACCTTCGACACCAGCGTGATCGTCTCCGGCAAGGCGAACGCCAATCAGACCCTGCAGCTGCATAACGGCAATACACCGATAGGCCCTGTCACATCGGTCAGTGGCAATGGCGACTGGAGTCAAGCACTCCCCAACCTGAGCGTCGCGTCGTACATGATCAAGGCAAAAGCGCTGTACGGCACGCAGCCGGAATCGGCGGTTCGGGCGTTCACCGTCGCCGTGGAATCGGCGCCGACGATTGCCTTCGTCAGGGACTCCATGGGGGCAGATGTCCAGCACAACGGCACCACCTTCGACACCAGCGTGATCGTCTCCGGCAAGGCGAGCCCCAACCAGACCCTGCGGCTGTATGACGGCAGCACACCGACCCCCTCTGTCACACAGGTCAATGGCAATGGCGACTGGAGTCAACCAATCAGCGGCTTGAGCGTCGCGTCGCACACGATCAAGGCAAAAGCGCTGTATGGCACACAGCCGGAATCCACAGGTCGCACCTTTACCGTTTACCAAACGGTGACGCCAACCATCACAGGGGCCACCGATTCCAAGGGAGAAGTACCACCCAACGGCACCACCTTCGACACCAGCGTGAGGGTCTCCGGCAGGGCGAGCCCCAACCAGGCCCTGCGGTTGTATGACGGCAGCACACCGACCCCCTCTGTCACACAGGTCAATGGTAATGGCGACTGGAGTCAGCCACTTACCGGCCTGAGTGTCGCGGCGCATACGATCAAGGCAAAAGCGCTGTATGGCACACAGCCGGAATCCACAGGTCGCACCTTTACCGTCTTGCAAACGGCGACGCCAACCATCACGGGTGTCAGCGATTCCAAGGGAATAGTAGTCATACCCAATGGCACCACCTTCGACACCAGCGTGACCGTCTCCGGCAAGGCTAACGCCAATCTGTCCCTGCAGCTGTATGACAACGGCACACCGAAAGGTCCTGTCACATCGGTCAATGGTAATGGCGACTGGCGTCAGACACTTACCGGCCTGAGTGTCGCGGCGCATACGATCAAGGCAAAAGCGCTGTATGGCACACAGCCGGAATCGGCGGGGCGCGCCTTTACCGTCGCAGCTCATACCGCCCCAACACTAAACTCGGTGAGAGATGCCAGCAGCGAAGTGCAAAACGGCGGACAGACAACAAGCAGCACGGTCACCCTGCAGGGCACCGTGACGCCCGGCCACCAGGTGCAGATTTTCGACAATGACGTCGGAAAACACACAGTAACCGCTGTCGGAGCGAACTGGACCACGTCACTTACCGTGGTCCTGGGTAGTCACGCGGTGAAGGCGAAAGCAGTCACCACCGGGCAGGATTCAAATACTCGCAGCTTTACCGTGATTTCACCGACACCACCCTTGAACTTCAACACAAGCCCCGTGACGTTGAGCGGCAAGATTTACCTGTTGCGAGACTATCCCAATGTGCTTCCCGCCTTCGGCCCGGGAACCTCGGTGCATCATCAAGCCACCGGTGGACAACCGGGATACCTCTACACCTCCAGTAATCCTGCGGTGGCTGCCGTTGACACCACCGGACTGGTGACCGTCAGAGGGCGTGGCACCACCAGCATTACGGCCAGAGACGCGGCTAATCAATCCTTGAGTTACACGGTGACCGTTACGGGGGTAATCCACTGCTTGGGATTGGGGAAACCCACCTGGGCGAATGCCAACTCGCAGGCCTCCCAACAAGGCGCGCGGATCCCCAGCTATGGCGAGCTGATCGAAATTCATCAGGCCTACGGTGCGCTCTGGCCAATGGGCAATGACCTTTATTGGTCGACAGACCCCAGCAATGCGTGGTGGCCAATTCCAGCAAGAAAAACCTTTAATCTTGTAACAGGAGCAAACGCTGCCGCGCCACAAATCAACGCCGCCCCGGGGGTCGCAATCCAATAGTCGCAGAGCTACAACCGCACCGCACAACCCTAACCATCCAGCAGGATAGAAACCCGCCCCCCCGTTTAGACGAGAGGGCGGTTTTTTTTCATTTCAGGTTACTGCCTCCCCTCAACGAAGGTTCCAAAACCACCCCGACCTCCCCCACAAAACCCTCGATTCAAAAAGCGCCGCAACCCGACGATCTACCTCACCTTTCAAAAAACACCGCCTAGACTTCAGGCATCTGCACGCGAGCAGCCAGACATGTCCCGTCGTCCGCGAAGTCCAGGATGGTCAACGCTCCGACTTCGGCTCGGCGGGTGGCTACTGCTGGCCAGTTTTCTGCTGGCGGGGCTGGGCACAGTCCTGGCCGACTGGGACTTTACGCAGATCCTGCAAACCGCCGAAAAGCGCTATGGCCCCCTCGGCCCGGCCCAGGGAAGAATCGAGGCCTGGAGTCAAATGCTCAAAAGCGAACAGCAGCAGCCCGAGCGCGAGCAACTGAACGCGGTCAATCGGTTCTTCAATCAGCAGCTGAATTTTCAGGACGACACGCGCATCTGGCGTCAGACCGATTACTGGGCCACGCCAGTAGAGTCGCTGATCAAGGGTGCCGGCGACTGTGAAGACTACGCGCTGGCGAAATATTTCAGCCTGCGCTACCTCGGGATTCCCAGCGAAAAACTGCGCATTACTTACGTCAAGGCGCTGGCCCAGAATCAGGCGCACATGGTGCTGACCTTCTACAGCACCCCAACGGCCGAACCGCTGGTGCTGGACAACCTGATTAGCGAAATCCGCCCCGCGTCCCAGCGCAAAGACCTGTTGCCGGTGTACGCCTTCAACGCCGAAGGCCTGTACTTGCCAGGGGCCAATGGCGGTAAACGCAGCGGCGACACTAAAAAACTGTCGCGCTGGCAAGACGTGTTGAAAAAGATGCAAGCCGAAGGATTCGCCGTAGGCGAAGGCTAGCCGTCACAGCAAGGAGCGATTTATGTCACTGCGCAAACAGTTATTTCTCGCCATTTGCCTGTTCCTGCTGGTGGCCTTCAGTGGCAGTTTTTTTGTCAGCCTGGAAAGCTCCCGCGAACAAACACTCAGCCAGTTGCGCTCCCACGCCCAGGACGCCGCCACCGCGCTGGGTTTGTCGCTGACCGCACAAATCGACGACCCGGCCATGACCGAACTGATGGTCAGTTCGATTTTCGACAGCGGCTATTTCCGCAGCATTCGCGTGGTCAACATCGTCGATGAAAAGGTGTTGGTGGAGCGCAATGCCTCCGCAAAAATCGACGGCGTTCCGCGCTGGTTTGTCCGCCTCGTCAACCTGAGCCCGGAAGGGGGCGACGCGCTGATCATGCGTGGCTGGGAACAGGTAGCGCGGGTCGAAGTGTTGAGCAATCCGCAGTTCGCCCTGGCCAAACTCTGGGACAGTACGCTCGGCAGTCTGATCTGGCTGCTGCTCTGTGGATTGCTCAGTGCGGTGTTCGGTGGCTGGTTGTTACGCCGGCAATTGCGCCCGCTCGACAAAATGGTCAAACAGGCCGAAGCCATCAGCAAACGCGAGTTCCTGAGCCTGCCGAAACTGCCACGCACACCGGAATTGCGGCGCGTGGTGCTGGCGATGAACCAGATGGTCGAGAAACTCAAGGCGCTGTTCGCCGAAGAAGCCACCCGCAGTGAAAAACTGCGGGCCGAGTCCTATCAGGACAGCCTCACGGGCCTGGCCAATCGCCGTTTGCTGGATGAACAATTGGCCGATCAGCTGCTGATCAGCGAACAGAGCAGCGCCGGCCATTTACTGATGTTGCGGGTCAACGACCTGATCGGCCTCAACCAGCGCCTGGGTGGTCAACGCACCGATGCATTGATCAGCGCTGTCGGCGAACTGMTCAAGCGTCTGACGCATTTGCCGGAACGTCGCACCTGGTTGGCGGCACGCAATCGCGGCGGGGAGTTCAGCCTGCTGACGCCGGGCCTGGATGGCGCCGACGCCGAACGCCTGGCCTCGGAAATAAGTGCGACCCTGGAAAACCTGCGCCTGACCGGCGCCAGCGATTGCATGCCGGTGGCGCATTTGGGCATCGTCCCCTACCACCCCGGCGAACCGGCCAGCGACGTGCTGCTGCGCCTCGACCAAGCACTGACGCAAGCCCGGCAACATCCCGAGCGGCCGTGGGTCCATCTGGCCGACACCGCCACCGCGAACAACCACTCCCAGCATGACTGGCGCAGCTGGATCGACGACGCCCTGACCCACGGCAAACTGCAACTGTATTTCCAACCGGTCGTGCAATGCGCCGACACCAGCCAGGTGCTGCACCACAAAGTCCTCGCGCGCCTGCTCGACCCGCAGGGCGAGGCGATTGCGGCCGGGCATTTCCTGCCGTGGATCGAGCGTCTCGGCTGGTCCGCGCGGTTCGACCTGACGATGCTCGAAGCAACCCTCGACTATCTTGTCGTCAACCGCTGGCCCCTGGCGTTGAGCCTGTCCGGTAGCACCCTGCGTGACCCGGCGCAGCTGCGACAAATCATCGACCTGCTTGATTCACTGCCGGAACTGGCACCCCTGCTGACCCTGGAGATCGACGAACGCCAATTACCGCCGCCGGAAGAGTTGCAGCGCCTGAGCCATAGCCTGCTCGATACCGGCTACCGCATCGGCTTGCAGCACTTTGGTGGCAGCTTCAGCCAGATCGGCAACCTGACGCAGCTCGGGTTGGCGTATTTGAAAATCGATGGCGCGTACCTCCGCAGCATTGATGTGCAGCCTGACAAGCGGCTGTTTATCGATGCGATTTATCGGGCGACCAACAGCATTGATCTGCCATTGATTGCGGAGATGGTGGAGACGCAGGGGGAGTTGGAGGTGATTCGGGAACTGGGGTTGTTTGGGGTGATGGGGCGGTTGATCGGGCCGCCGGAGCCGATGTGAGTGGTATGACCGCTCGTCTTAAATCTGTGTGTACCTGTCAGATCTGACAGTAGCCGGCTGCTCCGGACCGGGTGTCTGATACCCATCAGCCCATCCTATCCTTCAGGAGTTACCCCATGACCAGCGTTCAAGCCGACGCTTTCGATAACACGGTTTTGGTGCTCTATGCCCCCAGAGTGCCCGAAGCCACCGAGCCGGTCGTGGGCGCAGATGTTGGCGTACCCCTGCGTATTTATGACCTGGCCCCCATGGGCGCTACTGTTTTGGTTGATCCCTACCTGGGTCAAGAACCGGGCGATACCGTCTCCCTCAATCTGAACGGTCAGCCCGGCATCGACAGTCAACTCACTCAGGCCGAGGACGACACCGTCACCCTCTACATTCCGAAAAAGTTGCTATTCGCCGACATCATCAATCGCCTGACCTATACCGTCACGCGCAGCAGCCAGAACATGGGCACTTCCGAGCCACCGCTGGAGCTACTGTACAACGCCATTCGGCCCGGCAATCAGGACACGGATCCCGGCGAGGATGGCCACTCCCGGCTGGAGCTGATTTTGCCGGATGCCATTAAAAATGGTGTCGGCCCGGACTTTCCCGCAACGGGCGCTCAAGTGTGCGTCTCCTACCCGTTTTGCCGGGCCCACGACCTCATCCGCCTGAACTGCAATGGCCACGATGTGTTTCACAAGGTCACGGAACTGCAAGCGCCCAGTCCCGGTTCCGACGAGCCTGTCACCGTGTGTTTCACTGTGAGCCGCGCCGATCTGGAGACTGCCAGGGACCATCCGCAATTCAAGTTTTCCTACACGGTCACCGACCAGCTCGGTAATGGGCCCGATACCGATTCCCCTTGGTCGGCGACGCAGATCGTGGATGTGGACCTGGCCGGCAGCCGCTTGCCGATGCCCATCCTGCGGGAAATCCAGAGCGACGCGGCAGACGACCCCAGCCTCATCGACCTGGAAAAACTGGGCAAGAATCCGCTGCTGCTGATTGTGCTGACCAACGATCCGCGCTTCCTGCCCGGCGATACTCTCAGTGCGACCTACACCGCCAAAGTCACCGGCCAGCCAGACGTGGTGGTGACGGCAAATGGCGTCGTCGACGCGGACGAGTTCGGGCAGAAAAAACCTTGCGTGTTGCAAGTGCCCAACGACAGCGTCATTGCCGGCAGCCTGGTGACGGCAACGTATCAGTTGTTCAGAAACGGCACGCCGATCGGCACCTCCCGAGTGGCCTCGGCCCGGGTCATCGGCGAAGGCTTGCCGGACCTGTTCGCGCCAAGGCTGCAGAAATCCGTCAATGCCGTGCTCGATCCGCTGGACGTCGCCAACCTGCAAGGCGCCAACGGCCAGGTTGAAGTGCTTGGCCACCGCGTGGGCGACACAGTCCAGCTCATTGTGGAGGGCGCCCCCGGTGCGGGCTCTCCCACCTTCACCGCCCAGCCTCTGAACGCCAATAGCCGCGCCAACTTCCCGCTGGACAAGGCGTTCGTTGCGGCGAACATGGGTAAACCGGTCAAGCTCAGTTACCTGCTGTTTCGTGACGGCAAGTCCCATGTGTCGCCAGTGTTGAACTCGTCCATTGGCCGGATCCCGGATAGCCATCCCGGTTTACCGACACCGCACGTCGACGGTTCACCGGGTACGACACTGGATGTGAGCAAACTGCAGGCCACGGATCAGCTCCGGGTGGCTGAGTGGCCCCATCAGGTGCTGGGGCAAAATGTCTGGTTGCGGTATGACGGATTCGATATGAATGGCGCCCCGGTTTACTTCGACGACCGCACTGGCGAGCCCCATGGCACGCTTCCCGGGTTGGGTCGGCCAGTGCCGCTTGATTGGTTGAAAACACTGAAGGATGGCAGTGCGCTGACGATCAGTTTCAGGGTGAATTTTGAGGGTGTTGCCGACAATGCAACAGCAGTGTCATTTCCGTCACGCGGGTACATCGTTAAATCCGCTGTCCTGATCATCGACCCATCCGACATGATTCTGGACGGCTTCGCAGTTCATGCCGATGTCACCTGGACATTTTCTGGCTTAGACGCACCGAACAATACCGCTACTCGCATTCCAACGGGGGGACCCCCTCCTTACACCTATACCTCCGACAACCCAACGATTGCATCAGTCATGGATGGCAAGGTGGTTGGGACGGGCAATGGCCGCACAACGATACGGATCACGGACAACAGCGGTATTACCGCCAATTTCCAGGTGCAAGTATCCAATGTGTATCGATTGATCGTTAGTCCCAAAAAAATGAACCATGCCGAAGGCACCGCCTGGGCAGCGAGCCACAGCCAAATTGTCGATTTCCAGGATGTCAGCCTAAGAGAGATCCTGTTAACCGATATCTACAGAAAATGGCCAAAAACATCCGAATACCTGGATAACACTGGGGCTAATACAATCCGAATCGCTCGCATTCCGGTACCGGCACAAGGTAATCAAGATTCGCACCTGTCGATTAGGTACAACACAAACGAACGACCCGTTTGGTACTTTCATTCAACTCCACTCCCCTACACCGTCACCACATGGGTGTTGAAGCAATAACCCCTCTGCATGGCGTTATGGATATTGGGCAAATAAAAACGAAATGTTTAAAAGACATCTCCAGACACTCACTCAGGCTACACATCCTTGCGCCGTTACCTACGACTGCGCCAGAATCCGCCGGCTTGTGCGCTTTGTCCCTGATCTTTATCGTTTCCGCATCGCTGCCAATCAGCGATCGGGTTTAGCGACCCGGACTATTCAAAGTGCATCAGTGCTCCAGACTTTGTTGCAGACTTTTGACGTCGGCAATAACGTTATGGTGGCTGTATGCGGGAGACCTTCGGGTCTACCGGGTACCTTTGACCGGTTCGCTAACCTGCATACAGTCGCCACCCTTACGTGTTTAGCGACAGGTTCTGGTGGTCTTGTTTTTCAAAGGAGCTTCACCCTGTTCAAAATCACACCCAACCCGCCCGAAACCGACGACGTCTCCCCCTACGAAACCACCGATTCCAAAAAGCTCAACACCGCCGCCGATCGCGCCCTAGACTACTATCTCAAACCGGTCATTCCCAAAGACACCCCGCGTAAACCCAGCACGATCTACTTCGTCGGCTCCGACACCGATCACGAAACCCTGCTGGTCAACGCCTGTGAGACGTTGGCCTCAGCGAGCGTGATGTTGAGTGATTTCGCGGGACAACTGAACGGTACACAGCGCCACACCCTGCTCGGCATTCAAAACTCCGTCATGTTGGGCGAACTGGCGGTGAACCGGATGCTCGACAACGTCGACCCACAGGGCTGACGCGGATCTACAGTCAAACGCGTATCTGTGAGGTGTTTGATCGGGCCGCTTCGCGGGCATGCTCCGGGCGTCGATCCGACGATAGCGATTTCACCGACGAAAAAATCCCGCCACTCCTCACACAGAAGTGGCGGGTTTTGTCGTTTCAAACTCTGTGGCATCGGCCCGTAGAGCGATACGGGATCGTTCATCGAGCCGATTGTTGGAGCAACCGTTCGTCTTAAACCTGCCAAGACCTGTCAGATTTGACAGTAGGCAGAACGCCTGAATCACACCATAAATGACGTTGTCGCTCATTCCTCCGGCAGGAGTTTTCGCAATGCTCATTCAACCGTTGAAAAACCTCGCCCCCCTGGCGCTGCTCACCCCGGAGATTCCCGGCGCTATCGAGCCCCAGGCACCCGCTGATGAATGGGGCATCAACCTCGCGGCGGCGGTGGGCAACTTTCCTGACAAGGGCCTGAAAGTCCAGATTCCCATCTGGTCGAGCAAGAGCCTGGGCGACAAAGTCGAGCTGCTGCTCAACAACAATGTGGTGGACCAACACACCATCAGTGACCCCGTCGAACTCCGCGAGCGCACCACGCTGTTCGTCGCCCCCGGCCGCCTGCAAACGGGCAACTGGGCACTGGCCTACCGCGTAACGCGGTTGTCGCAGCAGCCCGAACTGTTTGCGCCACCGCTCAAACTCTACGTCAAATTCGAACTGCCCGGCGGCCAGGACACAGACCCGGATTTTGGTCATTCCGGGTTATACATGGCCTTTTTCCCGCCGGAGGTCGTTCAGGACGGCGTCGACAAGGACAGCGCAAAAAACGGCGTGGATGTCATCGTCCAGGCCAAACCCGGTAGCGGCACTGACCGGCCCTACGAAAATATCGCGGTGGGCGACGTGATCACGGTGAGCTGGGGCGGCCAACTGGTGCTGTCCACGCCAGTCACCCAGGCGCAAATCGACGCGCCCCTGACCAATCCGGTCAAGGTTCACATTGATGAAGCCACGATCCTGGCCGCCGGGGACTCCGGCACCGAAGGCCTGGCCGTGACCTTTATGGTCCGCGACCGGGTGCACAACCAGGCTGAGGACTGGTGCAAGGAAACACGCATCGTCGTCGACACCGGTAACTCGCTGCTGGACGCGCCCATTCTCGAGCAGGCTGACGGCAACATGCTCGACCTTGACACGCTGGGCGAGGAGAAGCTGCTGCTCCATGTCTGGGCGGCATCAGCCGAGTTCAATCAAAACGACGTCATTATCATGAGCCTCAAGGGCACTACGGTTGACGGTGATCCCATCAACATCACTGTGCGCCAAGCCATCGAGAAGAAACCACCGACCGTGGTCGAAGTGTTGCTCGACAACGCGGGCGCCCGTGCGCTGGCAAAAACCCAAGGGGTGTTTTCCTACGTACTGGAGCGTTCCGGCACGATCGTCAATCGCTCCAAGGGCCGCTTCATCAACATCATCGGTGAAGCCAAACGCCTGGCCGCGCCCATCGCTCTGGACGCAACGAGTGGAGCACTCGATCCCGATCTGGCCGGCACCCGCATTCGCATTCCTCATGACCCGCTGATCACCGCCGAGAATGGGATAGAACTCAAATGGTTCGGCACCCGGCAGGACCTCACCACGTACGACCCCGAACTGGAGTGGTTCGTCCCCAGCACGGATGAAGCCAATGACCCCGATGGTTTCGTCATCGTTGTCGAGGGCAAGCACCTCAAGACCCTCGACGGCGGCACCCTGGATCTTTCTTACAACCTGCTCAGCGATGACAACGGCACCATCGTCCGTCGTGGTTCACAGCATGCGGCGCTGTTGAACGTGGGTGAAGCGCAATTCGAACTGGTCAAACCGATTGTTCTCGGTGAAGTGGATGGCGCGCTAGAGCCCGACGAACTGCCCGGAGGCATCGGAAAACTGACCGCGCCGAGGCCGATCGCGACCCCGACCGTGTCCGGAGACGTCGTGACTTACACCTGGCTCGGGGAGGTGACCGGCAAGAAAGAGGACTCGATTACCCTCAATGCGCTCTCCAAGGACAGGGACGTGAACTTCGCCCTCAACGTTCAGTTCGTGACCGACCACATCGAACCCAATCGTGGGAAGAAGATAACGGCGAGCTACCGGATCTTGCGGAGCGTGACAGGAAAATACAGTTATTCGAATCTGTTGGAGTTCATTGTCGGTGAAGCGGTGAGCCTGGATCCTCCGACCATTGACTCGGTGAAMGGCTCGCCCAGCAACGACGAGATTCCAGARGGCAGCAACACCGTCGAGACCAKCGTGGTGCTGACCGGTACGGCCAGTAAAGGTCAGAAAGTCGATGTACTCGACGGCACCGTGTCCAAAGATCAGCCCATCGCCGATCCGACAACGGGCATCTGGACCCTGACCGTCAGCGGCCTGGCGGTGGCGGAGCACCGTTTTACCGCCAAGGCGCTTTACGGCACGGGCCAGGTTTCRGCGGAGCGCACCCTCACGGTGGTCGCGGTTGTAGCCCCGACCATTACCACGGTGAAAGGCTCGCCCAGCAACGACGAGATTCCTCAGGGCGGCAACACCGTCGAGACCAGCGTGGTGCTGACC
>NZ_JBFUBK010000077.1:0-41660 GCF_056405815.1 Pseudomonas sp. P1_F1_2
CAACTCAGCTATCCAGGCGTCTATATCGAAGAACTTCCCCAACTCAGCTATCCAGGCGTCTATATCGAAGAACTTCCCAGCGGCGTGCGGACCATTACCGGCGTCGCGACCTCGGTGGCTGCCTTTGCCGGTTCGGCGCCACGCGGGCCGATCAACAAAGCCCAGCACCTGTTCAGTTTCGCCGATTACGAGCGGCGCTTCGGCGGCTTGGCAGTGGATTCCGAGATGGGTTACGCGGTCCGGCAGTTCTTCCAGAACGGCGGTACCGAGGCCTACGTGGTGCGTATCGTCAAGGACGCCAGTACAGCCAGCAAAACCTTGCAGAACACAAACCCGATCGATGTACTGAAGGTCGAAGCGCTGGACGAAGGCGCTGCGGGTAACGGTATCGAAGTACGGGTGGATCACCTCACCATCAACCCTGGTAGCTCATTCAACATCACGTTCATCCGCGCCTCGGATGGACGCGCCGAACGCTTTGAAAATCTGTCAATGAACTCGATGGACGCCCGCTACGTGCTGGATCAGGTCAATGCGGTTTCTCAGTTGGTCAACGTGAGTCGGGTGGTCGGTCAGGCAGCACTGGACGGGTTGGCAGCCGGCACTTCGCGTGGTGCCAGTCTGGCCGATGTGACGACCCTGCTGGACGCCAATCACAACGAGTTTCGGGTCAGCGTGAACAATCTGCCGCCGGTCAAGGTGCTGATCGCGCTGCCGGCGGATATCGCCGGTGGTACGCCGACCCAGCGTCTGGATTCACTGTGTGGTGCAATCCAGGCCAAAGTCCGGGCCCAAGCGAACAGCCAACTGGCCTACCAGAACTTCACCTGTGGGCGGCCGGCCGCTACGCAAACGATCCTGATGACGTCCGGTGTCGGCGGTGAGTTCTCCAGTGTGCGGGTGCTGCCCGGGCAGAAAAGCAATGCCAGTGCTGCGCTCAAACTTGGCAGTGAAGCAGGTGGAGTGGAGGTCGATGCGGTCGGGGCAATCCGTCCGGTGCCGGTGCCTGATCCTGCGACCCTGACCAGCGATACCTTCGCTGCCAACGACCTGGATGCTCTGCCAGATGCGACCCACACGGGCCTTCGCATCAGCCTCGATGGCAATTCCGATGTGATCGATATTGGTGACGCGGGGGCGGCTGGCGCCAATCTGGCCGCCAAACTGACGGACGTCGCCGCGCGGATTCAGGCTGCGGTGCGTGCGCGTAAACCGGGAGATCCCGCCTACCGCAACTTTACCTGTGCAGTGGCCGGCAGCACCCTGGTCCTGGCCACCGGCACCCAAGGCGCGGCCTCAAGTATCGCGGTCTCGGATTCGCCGCTGAACAGCATCGCCAGCCAACTGCATTTGCTGGCGGGCTCGCTGACCACCCAGCCGGTGAACGTCACCCTGCAAGGCGGCAGTGAAACAGCCTATGCCGCCGCGGATATCTATTCCGCCTTCATTGCGGACCGTGACACACGCAAAGGGTTGTATGCCCTGGAAGAAGTGGACCTGTTCAACATCCTCTGTCTGCCGGGTATCACCGACACCGGCGTGCTGATGGATGCAGCGGCTTACTGTGAGGAACGCCGGGCATTCTTCGTGATCGACTCGCCACCAACCGCTGTCGATCCGCAGCAGATGGTGGCGACGGTTTCCGGCACTGCGTTGCCAAAATCCGATCACGCCGCCGTCTACTACCCCTGGGTCTACATCGCCGATCCCCTGAAAAACGGCAAGTTGCGCCTGAGCGCACCCTGCGGAACCGTGGCCGGGCTTTACGCCCGCACCGATGGTGACCGTGGTGTCTGGAAGGCGCCGGCCGGCACTGAAGCCAGCCTGATCGGGGTACAGGCGCTGAACTATCAATTGAACGACCGCGAGAATGGCAGTCTCAACCCGCTGGGGGTCAACTGCCTGCGCAGTTTTCCGGTTTACGGCGCGGTGTCCTGGGGAGCCCGGACCCTGCGCGGGGCTGACCAGATGACCTCCGAATACAAATACGTGCCGGTGCGCCGACTGGCCCTGTTCCTGGAAGAAAGCCTGTATCGCGGCACTCAATGGGTGGTGTTCGAGCCCAATGATGAGCCTCTCTGGGCGCAGATCCGGCTCAACCTCGGCGCCTTCATGAACAGCCTGTTCCGCCAGGGCGCCTTCCAGGGCAAAACGCCGCGCGAGGCCTATCTGGTCAAGTGCGATCGTGAAACCACCACCCAGGACGACATCAATCGCGGCGTGGTGAATATCCTGGTGGCTTTCGCTCCGCTGAAACCGGCGGAGTTCGTGGTGATCAGGATCCAGCAGCTGGCTGGGCAAATTCAGGTGTGATCCAGGCAGCGGCCACCCGGGTGGGTGGCCGCTGAATCGCTGCATCAGGGAGATATGCCATGGCTCAGTTCACGGTCAACGCCCAGCGTTTCGATCCTTACAAAAACTTCAAATTCCGCGTCAAGTGGGACGGTCGCTATGTCGCCGGCATCAGCAAGGTATCGGCACTCAAGCGCACCACTGAAGTGGTCAAACACCGCGAGGGCGGTGACCCCAGCAGCAGCCGCAAATCGCCGGGGCGCACCGAGTTCGAGGCGATCACCCTGGAACGTGGGGTGACCCACGATGCCGATTTCGAGCGTTGGGCGAACAAGGTCTGGAACTTCGCTTCCGGCTTGGGCGCGGAGGTGTCGCTCAAGGATTTTCGCAAGGACATCATCATCGAGCTATACAACGAGGCCGGCCAATTAGCCCTGGCGTACAAGGTGTTCCGCTGCTGGGTCAGCGAGTTTCAGTCGCTGCCGGACCTGGACGCCAATGCCAACGCCGTCGCCATCGCCCGTCTGAAGTTGGAAAACGAAGGCTGGGAGCGCGATTACGAGGTGGTCGAACCGAGCGAACCAAGCTTCAACGAGCCGAACTGACGAGGCATCGTGCCTGTTGGCATTTCCATGATGGAGATCCCTGACCGTGTCCAAGCTTGATTCCGCTGACTGGCTGGCGATCTGGGACCACAGCCAGACGCTGCCCCCCGCACTGCAATCCTGCGCGCTGTTGGCGCCCTTGCTGGCCGACGGCCTGACGGGTGCCGAGCGGTTGCCAGTGGGGCGCCGCGATGCCCATCTGCTGGACCTGTATGGCGCGCTGCTCGGGCCGCAATTGACCGCCATGGCCTGTTGCGAACATTGCGCCGAACGCCTGGAGCTGAACCTGAGTACGGCCGACCTGCGTCTGGATGATCCGCCCGCCGACACGCCGGAGTTGCAATTGCAGTGGCAAGATTACCGCCTGTGTTTTCGCTTGCCGGACAGCCTCGATCTGGCGGCCGTGGCCCAATTGTCGGACATCGAGCAGGCGCGGCAGCTATTGGTCCGGCGCTGCGTGCTGGAGGCTGCGCAGGGCGCGCAGCCAATATCGCTCGAGAACTTGCCGCAGGGGGCGATGCAAGCCTTGAGCGAGGCCATGAGCCAGGCCGATCCACAAGCGCTGATTGAGTTAGACATGTGCTGTCCGGCGTGCAAGGAACGTTGGAGCGAGGTCTTCGATATCGGCAGCTACCTGCTGGAAAGCCTCGACCATTGGGCGCAACGGACGCTCGATCAGGTCCATTTGCTGGCCGCGGCCTACGGCTGGAGCGAGGCGCAGATTCTCGCCTTGAGCCCGCAGCGTCGCGCCCGCTATCTGCATCGCGTGCAGTCATGAGCGACTGGCTGCTGGCCTTGGCCCGGCGCGCCTTACAGCCGCCAACAATTCGCCCGCGAATCGGCTCGCGCTTTGAAAACGACGCTATCGCGCCGCGGGATTTTGAGCAGGCACCGCAGTCGCAACTGACACCCACCCAAGAACCGTCCACCGCGACTGCCGCGATCCCGGTAACGGTGCAACCGAGGGCCGAGCCGTCATCGCCGATGGCGCGGCCTGTTACGCAGGTGTTGCGTCAGGTGACCTCGCTGCTGCAACCAACATCGCCGGTGGCGACCATCCCGCCACCCATGCCAGGCCCTGCGCAGACGGTGGTTTCGTCAATGCTTGAATCACCGAAGGAGGCCGGGCTACCCCGAATTCCGCTACCGTTACCGCCGGTTGTCGAGACTGCGCAAGGACAGCCACCCCTGCGCCTGGAATCCCGGCTGATCGAACGCTCCCACAGTGAACAGCGTATCGAGCGCCACGAGCTGACTCGGGAGCTGATCGAACGCCGTGTCGAACGCCTGCACGAGCAAGCGCCCAACGCCACCTCGGCATCGCAGCCTCTGCATGTCCGGCAGGAACCGCACCCGACGCAGCCCGATGGGCCTGCTGCCGCACCGCGGGTCGAGATCAATATCGGTCGCATCGAAATTCTCCCGTCCGAGGCAGCGCCTGCGTCGCGTCGCGAAGAGCCACCCCGGCGCTTGCCGGCCAAGTCCCTGGATGACTACCTGAGCGAGCGTAACTCGGGTGCAGGACCGCGGTCATGAGTTCGCCACTTGGGCTGGCCGCAGCGCTCGTGACGCTCCAACAGTTGCTGGAAAGCGGCCTGGCGGAATTGAAAGTCAGCGATGTGCTGGGCGGTGCCCCGAGCGTCACCTGTATCGGCCCGGACCGCATAGATCCCGCCGGTGGCGACCAATTGAACCTCTATCTCTACAACCAGACGCGCAACCCCGGCTGGGCCAACCTTGGCCTGCCAAGCCGCGACAGTGTGGGTGAGCGCATTGGCAATCCGCCTCTGGCGCTGGACTTGCACATACTCATCACAGCCTATGGCGCTGCCGACTTCCACGCCGAAATCCTCCTCGGCGCTGCCATGCAGATCCTTCATGACACCCCGGGAATGGGCCGCGATGCCATCCGCGCGGCGCTCAAGCCGGCGCCGAACAAACCCAATGTGCCCAAAGCGCTGGAACGCGCCGGGCTGGCCGATCAACTGGAGCAACTGCGGATCACGCCTCTCAATCTCAGCACCGACGAACTCTCGCGCATCTGGTCGGCGATCCAGGTGCCGGCGCGGCCCAGCGCGGCGTACCTGATCAGCGTACTGCTGCAATCGACGGCCAGGAGCCAACGCACGCCGCTGCCGGTATTGGCACGCAACCTCTATGTGGTGCCGTTGCGGATGCCACGGGTGGACCGGGTCGAGTCGGTGGCCGGCGCGTCAATGCCGATTCTGCCGGATGGCAGCGTGCGGGTCAGCGGCGCCAACTTCAAGGCCCAGACCGTACAACTGTGGGTCAACGGACTGGACCTGAGCGCTGGTCTGAGYACTGTCGATAACGAGACCCTGGAGTTCGGTTTCCTGTTGCCGGATCTGCCTCATCCGCCGGCGCTGCCTTCATCCTTGCGGGCGGGGGTCTGCACGTTGCAGGTGGCCCATGGGCAATGGTTGGGTACGCCGCCGGTAGCCCATGGGGCGGTGCAGTCGAACCTTGGCGTGTTCATCCTCAACCCGCAGGCGGGTTTYGTCGTGCTACCCGGTGCCACCAGCACGGTGGTCGACGGCGTCACCTACCGCTTCGGCAGCATCGAGGTGACATGCGCTCCGCCAGTGGGCCCCGGGCAGCGGGTGCGCGTGCTACTCAACGAAAAGAACCCGCCGAGCGACCGGCCGACACGGGCCTATAGTTTCAGCGCGACTGACGGCAATGGCATTCTCCCGCCGGCCGAGCAGAGCTCGACAGTCACCGTCGAGTACCAGGGCGTCGCCCAAGGCGCTTACCTGGCAAGGGTGCAGGTGGATGCCGGAACCAGCGCGCTGGTCATGGGCGCTGACGGGCAATTCAGCACGCCGCAGGTGCTGCCATGAGCCAGCGCCATGATTTTGCCGAAAACCGCCGCGTGCTGACCCAGGCGTTGAATGCCTTTGCCGCTTACCTGACGGCGCGACTGGCTGGCGAGCCTGCGCCCTTGGGCGCTTATCTGCGAACCCCGCCAGCCCTGGCGCGGCTGAGCGAGCGGTTGGGGCTGAGCCGTTTCGAGCAGGATCTGTTGCTGCTGGCCTCCGCCGCTGACCTCGACCCACGCTTTCGTGACCTGCTGGCACAAGCCCAAGGCGACGCGTACCAACCCTGGTTGAGTTTCGAGCTGGCCCTGAATCTGCTCCCGGACCCTGAGTGGAGTTCGATCACCCCTATCGGCCCTCTGCGGCGCTGGCAATTGCTCGAACCGAGCGGCAGCGGCGGGGTGCTGCAAGCGCGGCTGGTGGTGGATGAAATCATCCTGCACCGGATCGCCGGCCTGAGCTTCCCAGACCCGCGCCTGGAGCCCTGGTTTCGCCGGGAAAACCTGCCAGACGCCGCGTCGGTCGCTGTTGATGGGCATCAGGCCAGGGCCAGCATCCTCGAGATCGCCGCGCAGTGGCAGGTGGCGCCCAACCTGGCCCTGGCGCCCATTGCGCGACTGGTGGACGGTGACGGCGATGGCTACGCCCACGCCTTGGCGACAGAGCTGGGGCTCAAGCTCTACCGGATGACCGAGTTCGACCTGCCTGCAGGGCAAGCCGAGCGCGGGCAATTGGCGCACTTATGGGAACGTGAAGCGCTGTTGCACGGCGTGCTGCTCTGGTTGCAACCGCAAAGTCTGAACCCGGAGCAGGCACAACGCCTGGGCGACGTCCTCGATCACCTGCAGAGCTTGCTGCTGCTCAGTGGTGACAGCGCGCCAGCCTTGCGTCGCCGTCAATGTCGGGTCAGCGTTCAGGGCAGCGATGCATCGGCACGGCTCAAGCTCTGGCAGCAACAATTGGGTGAGTCAGTCGCGGGCCTCAACGGCCGTCTCGGCCTGCTGGCGGAACAGTTCCAGCTCAGCAGCAGTACCATTCTGCGTCTGGCCGAGGGTTTCAAAGCCAGCCCCCAAGGTGGTGCCGAACACCTCTGGCAGGTGTGTCGCGAAGAAGCTCGACGCGGCCTGGAACACTTGGCCGAACGGGTGGACGCCCGCGCCGGCTGGGACGACCTGGTGCTGCCGGACGCGGCCCTGACCAGTCTGCATACGTTGGCGGCGCAAGTCCGCCAGCGCACGCGGGTCTACCGCGACTGGGGCTTTGCCGAACGCAGCGACCGAGGCCTGGGCATCAGCGCCTTGTTCGCCGGCGGTAGCGGCACCGGCAAGACCCTGGCCGCCGAAGTGCTGGCCAACGAACTGCAACTGGACCTGTACCGCATCGATCTGGCGGCGCTGGTCAGCAAGTACATCGGCGAGACCGAGAAGAACCTGTCACGGGTATTCGCCGCGGCTGAAAGCAGTGGCGCGATCCTGCTGTTCGACGAGGCCGACGCCTTGTTCGGTAAACGCAGTGAAGTGCGCGACAGCCATGACCGCTACGCGAACCTGGAGGTCAGCTACCTGCTGCAACGGATCGAGACTTACCGTGGCCTGGCGATTCTCACCACCAACTTGAAGCAGGCCATCGACCCGGCGTTCCAGCGCCGCATCCGTTTCATCGTGCAATTCCCTTTCCCCGATGTGGACGCCCGCAGCGCCATCTGGCAGCGGGCGTTTCCGTCCGATGCACCGTGCAGCGCATTGGATATTGGCAAGTTGGCGCGGCTATCGCTGTCAGGCGGGCATATCCGCAACCTGGCCTTGAACGCGGCCTTCCTCGCGGCGGACAAGGACATGGCCATCGGCATGCAGCATCTGCGCGCGGCGGCCGAAGCGGAATTCGCCAAACTGGAAAAACCGCTGCCGGCGGCGGAAGTGGGGGACTGGGAATGACCCGTACCCTGGCACCCGCCGCCCCGACCATCAGCCTTACGATAGGGACTCTGGCGCTGCCCGGTTATTCGTTGCGCAATGGCCAGCGACTGGCCGGCGCCCTGGAACGCGAGTTGGGACGTTTGCTGATCCAGGGACCGCTGCCAGGGCAGGGCTTTGCGCTTGAGCAGGTGCAAATCCCCCGGTTCGCCACGCCCGCCGGAGAACGCCCGGAGCGCACCGGGCGGCGCTTGGCACGGTTGATTGCCGAACAACTGCAGGGGCCGGGACAATGACCGAACACGCCCTTGCCCCCAGTGCCGAACGCGACGCCTCGCCCCCGAAAACCGCCGTGCGCGGTCTGCTTTTACAGCGCAAGTGCGCCTGTGGCGCGGGTGCCGGCAGCAGTGGCGAGTGCGAAAGCTGCGCCGCCGGCCGCCAGCAGAACCTGCAACGCAAGAGCAACGGTGCCTCGGGCGGGCAGGGTGTACCGGACTCGGTCAATGAGACCCTGGCACGTCCCGGCAGACCGCTGGATGCGGACACCCGCGATTTCATGGAAAGCCGTTTCGGTAGCGACTTCGCTGCCGTACGCGTACACGACGACAGCGCCGCCGGGGCCAGCGCCCGGGATGTGGATGCGCATGCCTTCACGGTCGGTCAGGACATCGTGTTCGGTGACGGTCAATACCAGCCTCACAGCGACAGCGGTCGACACCTGTTGGCCCACGAACTGGCCCACACCGTGCAGCAACAAGGCCTGCATCGCTCCGGCATCAGCAACCTCGCCGATCAGGGGCCGCACTACCAGCGGCTGGAACGCGAGGCCGACTTCGCCGCCGACAGCGTGATGCGCGGCCAGCCTCTGGCCAGCGGCGTGCTCAGTCAGGGCGGGCCGCGACTGTCGCGCAAGGATGGCAAGGGCAAGTCGCAAGACTATGAGGTGGAGAGCCGTTACAAAGACCTGGAAATGTCCACCGGGCACAAGGTCACGCCGGAGAAAAAAACCACTGCCAAAGTGAAGGGCAAGGACAAGGAGCTGGCTTCGTACGACGTCGATTTCCTTGAGTTGCATGAGGTCAAGGGCCCGGTGCTCAAGGAATGGCAAAGCAAGGCCAAGGCCAAGGCCCTGCGTGCAATCATCACCTTGCAGGGGGCCAAGGCCCAGGAAGCGGGCCTGTGGCAAATGCGTGTCAGCTCCGACGAGTTGCGTTCGCGCTGGGTCAATCTGCGCGGCTGGAAGATGGGCGATGCGTTGAACGCCGCGTGGCAAAAGGCCGGTGGCGATGCCGAATTTCCCAAGGTCGGCGGTGGCACCTGCGAGATGGATCACATCATCGAATTGCAGGTGGGTGGCGATAACACTCAGGAAAATATCCAGGTGCTCGATCGCCTTGATAACGGCATGAGCGGCAGCCTGATCAAGCAACAGGTCTTTGGCCTGGCACAAGCTATCGCGCAAAAGATCGAGGAGGGCGGCGAGGAGCCGCCGGCGCAGATCCGCATGGTATTCGCCGATTCCAAAATGAAGGGCACYGGCAAGTGCGGACCCTGTTGCGAAACCGGCAAGAAACTCGGCAAGCCCGGCAAAGACGGGCGCGCCGACAAGTCCACTGAAACCCTGATCGACTACCCGGTGGTGGCCGGCGGTAGCACGCGGGTGCTGCGGGTCAGTGAAAAGAGCAAGACGCCGCCGATCTTTGAGTCCGGTATCCCGGAAAACGTCGCAGGGGCCGAAATCCTTCCCGGGTTGTTGTTGATGACCTTGCGCCGGGTCGGCAAGGGCAAGGACACCATCAACGCGATGATCGACAACCGCGACCGGACCCGCCTGCCGATCACCTTGCCGGCCAAGGGCACCGGGGTGGTGCTGGATGTCGCCGAGGACGGTGGCCTGACCCTCTCGGCGGCGAAGAAGAACGCCGGTATCGCGTTTACTTATGACTACCTGAGCCCCGGCGTCTTCACCAAACTGGACCTGGTGCCCGGCGGGGTCGCGGGCGAGGGCTACATCACCCCCACCAAAGTGCCTTTGTTGCAAAAAATCGAAGTGGCCTTCTCGCCGGAGTATTTCCGGCTCAAGGCGCCGCTGGACAAGGACAAACTGAAGCCACCGTTCGGCGGGGTGAAAATCACCGAGGCAACGCTGGCCATCGATCTGGCGCCGAAACTGAAACCGGTCGGGACTGTCGCGTTCGAGTTCGGCACCGCGAAGAAAATCGCCGCGAGCAAAGTCGAGGTCAGTGCCGACGAGAATGGCCTGGTGTTGACCGGGGTGCTCTTTGTGTATTTGCCCGGCGTCGATGAAGCCAAGGGCGAGATCAAGTATCAGGCCGGCGAGTGGAGTGGCGGGGCGCACATCGAGTCGGGGCAGATGGCCGGCAAGATTCCCTATGTAAAAAGCGGCGCTGTCGATGTGTTTCTCAAGGCCGGCAAGATCGACGCCAGCGGCAAGGTCAATCTGGAACTGCCAGGCGGCAACGAGGCTGCGCTGGAGATCAGTTACGCCGCCAACAAGTGGGTGTTCCAGGGACGCGGAAAGATCAAGGTCAAGAGCCCCTACCTCAAACCGATCCAGGCCAGCCTCTGGTACGACGGCGAACTGTTTATCGCCAAGGGCCAGGCCGGATTCGCCTTCTCGGGGCTCGACGGCATCATCGATGCCACCTACGAGAACAAGGGCGGCAAGGAGAAGGTCTACGGCAAGGGCGATATCAAGATCGACAAGGGGCGCGCCAAAGGCAATATCGTTGTCGAGTTGCTGCCCAATGAAAAGATCATCGGCAAGGGCAAGCTCTCCTACGAAATCAAGAAGGACATGGTCGCCACGGCTGGCATCACGGTGGACGAACAGCAAAAGATCACCTTTGACGGCGAGCTGAGCTTTCCCGACATCACCCTGTTCAAGCGCTTCCCGGAGAAACAGGAAGACCAGCCGATTTTCTCGGCCTCGGGAAGCATCCCGATTCCTGGCGCCTCCATCGGCCCGATCGGGCTCAAGGTCAAACTCTGGGGCAGCCTGGGGTATTACTACTATGTCGGCCCCGGGGTACTCACCGGGATCAAGGCCACGGTCAAGTTCAGCCCGTTCGAAGCCGACCCGGACTTCAGTTTCAACCTCAAGGCCAAGGCCAGCATCCCGGCAGGCGGGGGGATCAGCGGCAAAGTCGGCGCCGATGTGGTGATCGATCTGTACATCGCCGAGGTCGGTGGCGGCCTCAATGTCGAGGCCAGGGCAGGGCTTGAAGGCAAGGCCGAGCTGGCCGGCGAGATCGCTTACAGCAAGGACAAATTCAGCGTCGATGCCAGCGCCTATATCGGCGGCAGCGTAGTGCTGGCCGCCGCGTTGAATGCCCGGGTCTTCGCCGAAGCCGGGGTCTGGCGGTTCAAGGTACGGACCGAAAAAACCTGGAAACTGCTCGGTGGCACCTTCGACACCGGGCTGAGCCTCGGCGTACGCCTGCCGCTGCACTACGACAGCATTGATGGCTTTCGAATGCCCAAGCTCTCCGATATCAAACCGGAACCTGCGCAGCTCAATCTCGACCCCTCGAAGATGCTGTCCAACCTGTTCGGCAATGCTACGAAAGAGGAGCACGAGGTATGACCGGCTTTTCCAATTCGCCGAAAGTGCTCAAGGGCGGCCTGATCCTGATCGACCCGGCCAGCGGTGCCGTGCTGCGAGTCATTGCGCTGCAGTACAACCCCGATCTGCTGACCCGCAGCCTGCAACCGCAGAGCACCGGCGGCAGTGCAGCGATCAGCGAGCCATTGCGCCTCAAAGGACCGCCGGTGGAAACGATCAAGCTCGACGCCGAGATCGACGCCACCGACCAATTGGAGTTTTCCGATCAGCACCCTGGTGCGATCGAGGTCGGCATCCACCCGCAACTCGCCGCACTGGAAACCATCGTCTACCCGGACAGCAACGCCTTGATCCGCAACAACCAGATGGCGAGTGCCGGCACCCTGGAAATCGTTCCGGTACAGGCGCCACTGCCCTTGTTTGTGTGGAGCAAGGAGCGCGTGGTGCCCGTGCGCATCACCGATTTTTCGATCGTCGAGGAGGCGTTCGACGTCAACCTCAACCCGATCCGCGCACGCATCACCCTCGGCATGCGCGTGCTCAACATCAATGATTTGGGCTTCGGCGACAAGGGCGGGCACCTCTACATGGTTTACCACCAGAGCCGCGAACGCCTGGCGCGCAAGGCCAGCAGCGCGACCCTGGCCAGCCTGGGTTTGAGCGCGCTTTTTTAAAACAACGGAACGCTGATGAACGAAAGGACAGCCACGATGAGCGACCGCTTCCCACCTAACAGCCGTTACTACCCGACCGACACCGCCGAGTTGGTCCAGGTCGACGGTCGACGCGTGGTTTACCTGCGGCGGCGCTTCGTACCGGACCCGGCTAACTTTGTCACCTTGCAGATCTACACCGTGATCGAGGGCGACCGGATCGATCGCATGGCCGCTGCGGTGCTCGGTGACCCGGAACAGTTCTGGCGCCTGCCGGATGCCAATGGTTGCCTCCACCCACTGGAGCTGGAAGAGCTGGGCCGGCAAATCCGCCTGACCTTGCCCGAAGGCATGCAGGGGCCGAGCGATGCTTAAAGGCATGCATGTCTCGCTGCTGGTCGGCCCGGCGATACCGTTACCGGTGCCCAAGCCGCTGATCGATGCCTTGCAGAGCATCCAGGTGACGTCGGCGGCGGGCGCCCGCAGTGGCTTCCAGATCAGCTTCGCACTGCACAACAATTCACCGCTGCACACCCTGTTGTTGCTCACCGGCGGGCGGGTGCCCTGGCTGCGGGTGCTGATCGTGATCACCCTCAACAGCCTGCCGATGGTGTTGATGGACGGCCTGATTACCCGCCAGGAGGTCAGTGGCTCCAACGAGCCGGGGCAGAGCACCCTGACCATCACCGGTGAGGACCTGTCGGTGGCCATGGATCAGCAGGAATTCAACGGCATTCCCTATCCGGCCATGCCGGCCGAGGCGCGGGTGGCGCTGATTGTCGCCAAGTACGCGATCTTTGGCATGGTGCCGCTGGTGATCCCGCAAATCTTCAGCGATGTGCCGATCCCGGTGGAAAAAATCCCCACCCATGACGGCACTGACCTGGCCTACGTGCAGAAGTTGGCCAAGGACGCCGGCTATGTGTTCTACGTCGAACCCGGCCCGTTGCCGGGGATGAATACCGCCTACTGGGGCCCGGAGATCAAGCTCGGGATACCGCAACCGGCACTGAACCTGGGGATGGATGCCCACAGCAACGTCGAGGCGCTGTCGTTCAGCGTGGACAACACCAAGGCCAGCCTGCCGATCGTGTTTATCCAGAACCCGCTGACCAAGTTCCCGATTCCGTTGCCGATCCCCGACATCAGTCTGCTCAACCCGCCGCTCGGTGCGTTGCCGCCCATTCCAAAGTCGATCCACCTGCTGAAGGACACCGCCAAGCTCTCGCCAATGGCGGCCTTGTCCAAGGGCTTGGCGGAGGCGGCGGGCTCAGCGGATGTGGTGACCGCCACTGGCTCGGTCGATGTACTGCGTTACGGCTCCGTGTTGAAGGCGCGCCAACTGGTCGGCGTGCGCGGTGCGGGCAGCGCCTTCGACGGTTTGTACTACGTGAAAAACGTGACCAGCAACTTCAAGCCCGGCGAGTTCAAGCAGAGCTTCACGCTGACCCGCAACGGTTTGATCTCGACGCTGCCGAGGGTACCGGTATGAGCGCTGAGCAAGGCAAGTTCTACGGCAAGTTCCGCGGTGTGGTGTTGAACAATATCGACCCGATGCAGATGGCCCGCATCCAGGTCCAGGTGCCTGATGTGCTGGGGCTCGGCATCTCCAGCTGGGCCATGCCCTGCGTGCCGTTCGCCGGCAAGCAGAGCGGGATGTTTGTGGTGCCGCAGATCGGCGCCGGGGTCTGGGTCGAATTCGAGCAGGGCAACCAGGATTACCCCATCTGGGTCGGCGGTTTCTGGGGCAGTGCGGCAGAGGTGCCCGCCTTGGCGTTGGCGGGGTTGCCGGTATCGCCAAGCATTGTGCTGCAAACCGGCAACCAGAACGGCCTGACGATCTCTGACCTGCCGGGGCCCACGGGCGGCATTCTGCTCAAGACCCTGACGGGGGCGATGATTTCGATCAACGAAATCGGCATCACCATCAGCAACGGCCAAGGCGCGACGATCATGCTCAACGGGCCGGCGGTGAATATCAATCAAGGCGCATTGACGGTGATTTGAAATGAACATTTCACGCAATCGGCAGCTGAAACCGGCCATGACAGGGGAGGACCGCTGATGCCCGGTTTTCTCCTGCATCTGGGCGCCACGGTGATGTGCAGCCACGGCGGCCAGGCGACGCCGACCGCGCCTTTTCCCCGGGTGACACTCTCCGGCCAGCCCGTGACGACCCTGGCCGCGCCCTATGTGATTGCCGGCTGCGCCATGCCGCCACCGCCCTCCGGCAATGGCCCCTGCGTGACCGGCCAATGGCTGGTCGGCGCGACCCGGGTGTTCGCCGGCGGGCTGCCGGTGCTACTGCAATCGAGCACCTCGATCTGCGTACCCACCGGCACGCCGATGATGGTTACCGTCACTCAGCTACGGGTCTCAGGAGTCTGATATGGCTTTGGACTTTCCCTTCAGCATCGACTCGCGCGGGCGCAGCGCCGAAGTGTTCGCCGATCTGCAGGTGCGGGACATGATCGAACAGGTGCTGTTCACCGTGCCGGGCGAGCGGGTGAACCGTCCGGATTTCGGCTGCGGCCTGTTGCAATTGGTGTTCGCGCCCAACAGCGATGCCCTCGCTGCCGCTGTGCAGATGACGGTGCAAGGTTCGCTGCAACAGTGGTTGGGGGAACTGATCGAGGTCGAGGCGGTGACCGTCGAGAACCTCGACGCGCGCCTCGACGTGACGGTGCAGTACGTCATGCGCCGGGATCGCCAGAGGCAACTGGCGACCTTCAGCCGAGGGATTGCACCATGAAACGCCAGTTTTTGTCTGACAACCGCCATCGTCTGCAATTGCTGCGTGACCTCGATCCACCGAGCCTGAACGGCATCGACTACCTGGAAGTGGCGCCCCTGAATCAGCGCAAGCTCAGCGTGGCGTTCGTCAATCCGTTGGCTGGCATCACCGCCGCCCATTGCCGGATCGAGGGCGGGGTGCGCATCACGTGTGTACAAATCGAGAGCCTGAATATCAACGGCAATCAGCTCGACATTACGGTGGACCGGGCCGGTGATTTCTCCTGGTACCGTTTCGTGTTGATCAACCCCACGGCGCCCGAAGACCCACCGCCGGGCTTCGACCCTTGCCTGTCGAGTATCCGATTCAGTTTCAAGGCACAGTGCCGTTCCGAGTTCGATTGTGCCGACGACCAACCCTGCCCGCCGCAGGTACCGGCCGAGCCGCTGCTGGATTACCTGGCCAAGGATTACGGGAGCTTTCGCCGGTTGATGCTGGACCGCATGGGGCAGCTGATTCCTGGCTTTCACGAGCGCAACCCGGCGGATTTTTCCGTGGCCCTGGTGGAAATGCTGGCGCATATCGGCGATCAGCTCAGCTATTACCAGGATGCAGTCGCCACCGAAGCGTATCTGGGCACTGCCCGACGCCGCGTCTCCCTGCGCCGGCATGCGCGGCTACTGGATTACCCAATACACGACGGCTGTAACAGTCGGGTCTTCGTCAGTCTGAGCGTCTCGCCCCAAGCTGACGGTCGAGTGTTGGCCGCCGGTACGCCGCTGTTGACCCGCACCGGCGAGCCCGGGACTGTCTTGAAAGAATCCGCGCTGCAAACCTTGCCTGACGGCAGCACCCAAGTCTTCGAAACGATGCACGCGTTGCCGTTGCAGTCCGCCCATAACCGCATTGATATCCATCATTGGGGCGAGCCGGATTTCTGTCTGGGCAAAGGCGCGCAAGAGGCCGCGCTGATCGACGTTCCGTCGCTGAGCTTGCAGGCCGGCATGCTGCTGATCTTCGAAGAAGTCCTGAGCCCCGGCACCGGCCGTGCACCGGATGCCGACCGCACCCACCGGCATGCAGTACGCTTGACCGAGGTCAAGCCGGGGCACGACCTGCTGACCGACACGCCGTTGCAGCTGATCAGTTGGCACGCCGAGGACGCGCTACCGTTCCCGTTGTGCATCAGCGCGCGTATCCAACAGTCCGGTGTCAGCAAGACGGTCAGGGTCGCTCAGGTCTGCGGCAATGTGGTATTAGCCGACCACGGGCTGACTCGCGCCGATGAGTCGCTGCTGCCGGACGTTGTACCGACTGCCGGCCAATACCGGCCGCGCCTGCGCGAGCCCGGCATCGTCTATGCCCAGGCCTATGAACATGACCCGACGCGCTCCGCCAGCAGCACCTTGTATCAGGATCCCCGGCAAGCCCGTCCGTCCGGCATGCAACTGCGCGAAGACGACCCCGATCAGTTTGGCGACCAACCCAAGCCCGGTGCCAGCCCTTGGTTGCCACGCCGGGATCTGCTCGGCAGTGACCGCTTCGCACAGGAATTCGTGGTGGAGACCGAAGCCGATGGCAGCGCCCACCTGCGCTTTGGCGACAACCGCTTCGGCATGCAACCGCAACCCCTCAGCCGGCTGTTGGCCAGCTATCGCCAAGGCGGTGGCAGCATCGGGAATGTCGGCGCCGAGAGCATCACCCAGATGGTCTGTGAAGACCCTCTGATCAAGGACTTCATCCAAACGCTGCGCAATCCGTTGTCGGCAAGCGGCGGCGCAGAGCCGCAAAGCGCTGACGCGATCAAGCTGTTTGCACCCCAGGCTTTCCGCACCCAGGAACGGGCGGTCACCGAGGCCGATTACGCGCGGGCCGCCGAGCGTCATCCGCAAGTACAACGGGCCGCTGCGAGGCTTCGCTGGACCGGCAGCTGGTACACGATGTTCGTCAGCCTCGACCGCAAGGGCGGCCAGCCACTGGATAAGCCGTTTCGTGAAGAAATGCTGCGCCACCTGGAACGCTACCGGTTGGCCGGTTATGACCTGGAACTGCGTGATCCGATCTATGCCCCGCTGGATATTCAGCTGAACGTCTGCGTATTGCCGGGCCACTTTGCCGCGACGGTCAAGCTTGGCCTGCTCAAGCGCCTGAGCAGTGGCGCAGACGGGCTGGGACAACTCGGCTTCTTTCATCCCGATCACTTCAGTTTTGGCCAGGGCCTGGCGCTTTCCACCCTGATGGAGGCGGCGCATTCGGTAACCGGCGTGGCCTCGCTTCAGGTCGAGGTGTTCCAGCGCTGGGGCAAAACCCCTAATCAGGAAATAGCGCAGGGCTTGATCGGTGCCGCGTTACTGGAAGTGTTGCGCCTGGATAACGATCCCAATTTCCCCGAAAACGGCCGACTGCTGCTGAACATGCAAGGTGGCTTATGAGTAATGGCGAACACTGCGGCTGCTGCGCCGGGATCAAGGTGCTGACGCCGGTCGACGAATTGAACCCGCCAGGGCAGACGACGTTGCACTATCGGGTCGGCACCCATGGGCGTTTTCGCGAGAGTCAGCTGGCGCGCCTTTCCAGCCAGACGGCGCTGCTCGGGCTGAGCACTCGCGATGCCGATGATCCGGCGCTGGCATTGCTCGATGCCTGGGCTGGTGTCCTCGATGTGCTGAGTTTCTATCAAGAGCGCATTGTCAACGAGGGCTTCCTGCGTACCGCCACGGAGCGGCGTTCGATATTGGAGCTGGGGCGTTCCATCGGCTACGAGCTGCGCCCTGGCGTGGCCGCCTCGACGTTTCTGGCATTTTCTCTGGAGACCGCGCCGGGCGCGCCGTTAACCGCGCGGATCGACGCCGGCAACAAGAGCCAGAGCATTCCAGAGCAGGATGAACAGGCCCAGGTTTTCGAAACGCTGGAGCCGTTGTACGCGCGCGCTGCCTGGAATGCCTTGGCCCTGCAGAGCCAGGAAGAGGTGCCGCCGTACTGGGGCGCTCGCACTCTGTATCTGAAAGGGCAGAACACGCACTTGCAAGCCGGCGACGCACTGTTGATCGTCGGCGATGAACGCCTGAAAAATCCCGGCAGCGAAAACTGGGACCTGCGCCGCGTCGTTCGCCTGCAAGTGATTTCGCCGGTGGAGCCGAGCGCCGACCCACTGGCCGGCTACACGGTGGTCACGCTCGACCGGCCGCTGGGTGAGGTGATGCCCCACGTCCAGCCGGCCAAGGCCAATCCACGCTGTTTTGCCCTGCGGACCAAGGCTGCGCTGTTCGGCCAGGCGGCGCCGGACTGGCGGGCGATGCCGCGCAGCCTGCGGGCAAGCTACCTGGGCCTGGACGATGATAATCAGGCGAAGATCAGCCTGCACGGCCAGTGGCCGGGCTTCACCCTGGCCGATGTTTCCGATCCGCCGACCCGCCAGGCCACCGGCAGCGGCCTGTATGGCGAGTATTTCGAAGGCATCGACTTCAAGACGCGCAAGCTCAGCCGTACCGACGCCACCGTTGATTTCGACTGGGGCAGCGCCAGCCCCGATCCGCAGCTGACCGCCGATACCTTCTCGGTGCGCTGGAGCGGCTGGCTGCAAATACCCGAAAGCGGCAATTACAGCTTCTTCGTCAWAGCCGACGATGGCGTGCGGCTGTGGATTGGCGGCCAGTTACTGGTCAATCAATGGCAAGACCAAGGCGCGACCGAATACGGCGAGAGCCTGTTCGAGCTCCAGGCCGGACAAAAACTCGACCTGCGCCTGGAGTACTACGAGAACGGTGGCGCTGCCTTGATTCAATTGCGCTGGCAGGGCCCTGGCATCGCCAAACAAATCATTCCACAAAGTCGTCTATACCCACGAGACGTACACAGCGTGCATCTGGATGCCAGCTATCCGCGACTGGTCACGGGCAGTTGGCTGGTGCTGACGCTGCCCGATTATCAGGAGCTGTATCAAATCCTCGACAGCCGCGAGGATGCCCGCGCCGCCTTCACCCTGAGCAGCAAGACCACGCGCCTGAGCCTGCGTGGCGAACAACTGCGCGAGCTTTTCAACGAACGTCTGCGCGAGACCACGGCCTATGGCGAATCCATCGAGCTGCCGTGGGCGACCCGGCCCAGGTCCGGGTTGCTCAGCGGTCATGTGCTGACGCTGGATGATCTGCAGCCGGAGCTGGAGGCGGGGCGCTGGCTGTCGATCAGCGGCCACACCTTGCCGGACGTGACGCAAAATGCGCCGGCGCGTCAGCGACTGTTGGCCAATGACCCGTTGGTGGCGGTGGAAATCGCCAGGGACGGCCGGCTCGCCAGCCTGTCCTTCACCGATGGCGCGCGCCATGAAGTAGTGCTTGGCTTCGCCAGCGAAGTGGCGCGCCTGCAACGCAATGACAGCAGCGGGCCGCGTTCGCGCCTGGAACTTGAGAGCGATCTGCAACATGCCTATCTGCCGTTGAGTGTGCGGATCAACGCCAATGTGGCGCCGGCCAGTCACGGCGACAGCAAGCAGATGCAGATACAGCCGGAAATCCTTGGCAGTGGCGACGCCAGCCAGGCCTTCCAGCGCTTCCTGCTGCTGCAGAAACCGTTGACCTACATTTCCTCACCCACCCCTTCGGGCATCCAGAGCACGCTGCAGGTACGCGTCGAAGGTGTGCGCTGGTCCGAGGCGCCACACTTGGGTGAGCTCGGCGCGCAAGACCGTGCCTATCTGCTGCGCCGGGGCGATGATGGCCGGGTCACCGTGCAGTTCGGTGACGGCGTGCACGGCAGTCGCCTGCCCACGGGACAGATGAATGTGCACGCGTACTATCGCGTCGGCATCGGTGCGGCCGGCAACCTCAACAGTGGGCGGATCAGCCTGCTGCTGTCCCGTCCGTTGGGGGTCAAGGATGTGATCAACCCGGTACCCGCGGCGGGTGGGGTCGATCCGGAAGACCGCGACAGTGCCCGGCAGAACGCACCGCTGAGCGTACGGACCCTGGATCGCATCGTCTCGCTACGGGATTTCGAAGACTTCGCCGCGGCCTTCGCCGGCGTCGGCAAGGCCCAGGCGGTGTGGTTGTGGGATGGCGAGCAGCGGTTGGTCCACCTCACGGTCAGCGGGGTAGAGGGTGTCAGCATCGATCCCGGATCTGCGCTCTATCGCAACCTGGCCGCAGCCATTGACGCGGTGCGCCCGGCTCATCAGCCGCTCAAGCTTGCACCCGGGGTGGTGCTGCATTTTGGTGTGGAAGCCAAGGTTCGGGTTAACCCGGACTATCAAAGCGCAACAGTCCTCAGTGCAGTGCGCAGCGCCTTGGGGCAGGCCTTCGGGTTTGCCGCGCGTTACTACGGGCAACCCGTCAGTGGCAGCGAAGTACTGGCGGTGATGCAGCGGGTGCCGGGAGTGGAGCGGGTGGATCTGGATAGCTTGCGGCTCTACGACGGCCTGTCCAGCAGCAGCATGGCAGGTCCGGATGGCCGACTGCGCGCCCGCGGTGCCCGGTGGCAGAGTCAGCAGATATTGGCGGCACAACTGCTGTTGCTGGACCCGTCCGCCGTTACCTTGACGGAGCTTAGCCTATGAGCATTGACGCCGAATTCCTGATGGCGCGGCTGCCGGCCTTCTACCGCGAGCGCGATGCCGAAATGGGTGGGCCGCTGCGGGCATTGCTGGAAGTTATCGCCGAGCAGGGCGCGGTGCTGGAAGAGGACATCACCCGGCTCTACGACAACTGGTTTATCGAAACCTGTGACGACTGGTTGGTCCCCTATATCGGCGATCTGCTGGGCGTGCGCGGTCTGTATCCGGTCAGCGGCACCCAGGCGTTCGGCCTGCGCGCGTATGTGGCCAACAGCCTGCGCTTGCGACGGCGCAAGGGCACGCTGCCGGTGCTGGAACAGCTGGCATTCGATACCACCGGCTGGCGTGCGCGGGCGGTGGAGTTTTTCGAGCTACTGGGCACGACCCAATACCTCGAACACTGCCGCCCACAAAATGTGCGCACGCCGAACCTGCGTGATGCCACACAATTGGAGCGGGTCGACGGCCCCTTCGACCGCGCCGCCCATACCGTCGAGGTGCGTTCGCTCCCGGCCGGGCGCTACAACATTGCCAATGTTGGTCTCTATCTCTGGCGGTTGCAGGCCTACGCACTCCAACGCGCCACCGCCCGAGCCATGACCAGCCTGGCGGGCTTCTACAGTTTCGATGCCCTGGGTCGCGACGTCGCCGAGCCGCTGTTGCGGGGGGAGGGCATGTTGTTCAACCGGCCGCGCACCGAGCAGGAAATCACTCACCTGGCGCAACCGGAAAACGTGCCGGAGCCTCTTTCCCGGCGACTGCTGCACGACGAACTGACGGCGCTACGTCAGGCCCTGACCGATGGTGAGACACCTGACCCTGTGTACTTTCCCCTCGATCGAGAGGAGGAGGGTGGCCCGGTTCTGCGGATCTGGCTGGACGATGTGGAAGTACCGCCGGAGCATCTGCTGGTGTGCAATCTCTCGCCCTTGCCCGGCGTAGTGCCGCAAGAATGGCGGCGTCCACCGGCCAGCGTCACGGTGAAATCGAGCAAGGCCGGTCAGCCGGATAAAACCTTTCCTGGCGTTGCCAACCTGTTTCTGGTGGGTTTCGACCCGGTCCTGGGACGTATCGCCTTGCCCGCCGGCAAGACCGCGAACCGGGTGGAAGTCGCTTACAGCTATGGCTTCCCCGGCGATGTCGGCGCGGGGCCCTACGATCGACGCCCGTTGCGTCGCGACGATGAGCCGTTGCAGGGCCTGCTCGATCCGGCGGATTTCCAGGTACTGCTGCGGGTCCCGGGCGACCACGCGACGCTGGCCGACGCGCTGGCGGCAGTCATTGCCGGGACCCGTACGCTGATCTATCTGCTGGACGACGGGACCCAGGAGCTGACCCCTGATCTCAACCTGCCAGATACCCACCTGGCCATTGAAGCCGCCAACCAGCGGCGGCCGGTACTGATCGGCGACCTGCGTTTACGCGGCAACCTCGACACCCGGCTCAGCCTGTCCGGGCTGCTGCTGGACGGTCAACTGCGTTTGGACGGCGCGCTGGGCGAAGTGAATCTGCGTCATTGCAGCCTGACGCCGAGCAAGGGTGGCATCCGTCACACCGGCACCGGCAGCCAACTCTGGCTGCGGCTGACCCATTGCCTATGCGGGCCGTTGCGGACGAGCAAGGCCATTGCCGGAGTCGAGGGCCGCAACAGCGTGTTCGATAACGGCGATGACTTGGCCTTCGATTTACCGGACACGCGCCTGCAACTCGACCGCTGCAGCGTCTTCGGCGCCAGCGCCGCCGGGGAGCTGGAAGCCAGCAACAGTCTGTTCAGCGCCAAATTGAATATCGCCCGACGCCAGGAAGGCTGCGTGCGTTTCTGCTATGTGCCATCGGGCTCGCAGACGCCACGTCGCTACCGCTGCCTGCCGGACCTGGTGACCCAGGGGTTGCCGACCGCCCAGGCAAAGAGCGAACGGGTGCGGGTGACGCCAGCCTTTACCTCGGTGAGTTTCAGCCATCCGGCATATGCCCAGCTGCGCCTTTCAAGTGCTCAAGAGCTGCGCACCGGCGCCGAGGACGGCGCCGAAATGGGCGTCTGGAATGTGCTGCAACAACCACAACGCGAGGCCAACCTGCATCAGGCCTTGGACGAATACCTGCGCTTCGGCCTGGAGGCCGGGGTGATCTTTGTGAACTGAACGAACGCGCAAAACGGGCAAGGACTACCACTATGAAAGCCGATCTCACCCGCTCGACCGACAAGCCGGACCAGCACTATCGCGCCGTACGCATGCAACAGGGGCGGGTGCAGCTGGATGCGGACTGGAACGAGCAGCAAGACATTCTCAATCGCCGGATCGAGAGTGAAACCGTCGATACCATTGGCCATAGTGGCGGGCCCTTGGCCAACCCCGGGTTTCTGCTGACCGGCAATGGCAAGAACATCGGCATCGGCATCGGCCATTACTACGTCGAAGGCTTGCTCTGCGAAAACGCCAGCCAGGTCCCGGCCACCAGCCAGCCGCACTTGCCGGGCAACGTCTCACCGGTGCTGCCGGCCAATGCCAGTCTGTTGCCATTACCCCCGGCGAATGCGCCGCAGTTGGTCGAGATCAAGGTCTACGACAACAACGGAGCACCCATCGACCCTCCGGACGGGATCTACCTTGGCTATCTCGAAGCCTGGCTGCGGCACATCACGGCGCTGGAAGACCCGCTTATCCGCGAAGTCGCCCTCGGTGGGCCGGACAGCGCGACCCGCGACCAACTGCTGTGGCAGGTCAAGTTGCTGCGTGCCGGTGATATCGGCGCCGACCTGAACTGCCTGAGCGCGCTGGCGGCCTGGACCACCCTGACCACTGCAGCCGATGGCAAGCTCGCGGCCCGCGCCGAACCCAGCACTCCGCCCAAAGATCCCTGCCTGCTGGCGCCGGAAGCAGGCTACCGGCGCCTGGAAAACCTGTTGTATCGCGTCGAGATCCACGACGATGGCAGCGTTTCAGCCGACCAGCGCTACAAATGGTCGCGTGACAACGGCAGCATTGAAACCCGCGTTGTACGTTGGCTGGGCGAGCCGACGGCGGACGAGTTCGAGGTCGCCAGCCTTGGCCGTGATGCCTACCTTGCGATCACCGCCGGCTGCTGGCTGGAATTCTTCGACGATACTTACGAACTGCTTGGCCGGCCGGGGACTCTGGTCCAGGTGCTCAAGACAGAAGGCAATATTGTCACCCTCGATCTGGCCAGCGCCACCGGGTCTCTGGACAAGGCGCTGTACCTGAGCAACCCGCGTGTGCGGCGCTGGGACGGTTGGGCGAAGCTGGTCCCGGCGGCAGCCAATTTGAACAGTGGCTGGGTGGAGCTGGAGGAGGGCGTCGAGATCAAATTCATCCCCGGCAAGTATCGTGTCGGGGATTTCTGGACCATTCCCGCTCGCACCGCTACCGCTGACATCGAGTGGCCGTTGGTGGCCAATAAACCTGCCTTCCAGTCATCGCAAGGGGTATTGCGCGCCTTCACCCGGTTGGCTTTGCTCAACTGCCAGGCCGGGGTCTGGAGCACGCTGTCCGATTGCCGTCAGCTATTTCCGGCGCTGACCGAACTGACCAACCTCTATTACGTTGGTGGCGACGGCCAGGAGGTTATGCCAAACCCTTTGGCGCCACAAAACCTGCCGTTGCCCAGCCCGCTGGAAGTCGCGGTGTTCAATGGCAAGTTCCCGGTTGCCGGGGCCGAGGTCAGCTTCAGCGTCAGTGACGGCACGCTGCCCAACGGCACCGCCAGCCAGATCATCGCCACCGGCGCGGACGGTATCGCCAGCGTGATCTGGAGCCTGGCGCCCGGCGTGCTGAACCAGACCTGCACGGCGCAACTGCTCGAAGCCGGCCAGGTAGCGGCCGGCAAGTACAACGTCCTGCATTTTTCCGCCAGTCTGTCCGTGGCCACACAAGTCGCCTATGACCCGGCGAAGTGCGCCGACATGGYCGCCCAGGGCATTCATACCGTGCAGGATGCGCTCGACGCGCTCTGTCAAAAAAACCACGGCGGTGGCTGCTGCACCAGTGTCGGTGTCGGCGGCGAGTTCGAGAACCTCGACATCGCGCTCAAAGCGTTGCTCGAACAGGGTCAACGTGACATCTGCTTGTGCCTGCTACCTGGCGAGCATCACCTGGCCGACAGCATCGACCAGGTCGCGCCGAACGGCACCCATCTGTTCATCCACGGTAGCGGCCCCGCGAGCCGGCTGGTGCTGCGTAATCAAGAGTTCAACTGTTTCGATTTTGCCTCCCTGACGTTTCTGGATTTCGACATCGTCATGCTGGGCGAGAACCAGTGCCTGCGTTTTCAAGGCAATCAGCATTTGCGCTTGCAACGAATGCGCCTGTCGGGGCTGACGGTTCCCGGGATCAGCCTGGTGCAAATCGACGACGCCCAGCGCATTGACCTGAGCGCTTGCCTGATCAACGCCTACTCGTCGAGCGGGACACAGCACGCCCGGGAACTGTTTGATGCCATACCCTTGCTCGCCCCCCTGGAGGCGGCGATGAAATCAGGCAAGGGCGAACTTTTTGCGCCTATCCCAAGCAAGGTGGTCGATGCCTTTGCAGCGTTCAGCGCCGCTCAGCGCAAGGCTTTCGGGCAACAAGTGGATCGCCGTCAGGTAGTCCTCAACACCGATGAAATATTGGCATTGTCAACGCTGCGCAGCGATATCGAACAGGGTGCCAGCCAGCGTCGACTGCTGCTCTCGCTGGATCGTTTGCGCACGGAACTGATGCTCAACCACACCGGCTTCGCCCTGGCCCTTGGCGATGCTGAAGCGGATACCTTGCTGGCGGACAACCAGATCAACGGCCGCGTGTCCTTGTACGGCGAGGCCAAGAGCGACGAAGCGCTGGACCTCGATTTTCTGAAAAATCTGGGTGTTGCGTTTAGTCGCGGCCGAGTCCGACTCAAGCCCGGCTATGGCGAATTACGCCTGCGCAATAACCGGCTACAAACGTTGCGCCTGGGCGATGCGATGCTCGACCGCTTGCGGCAACTCGCCGGCTCAGCCGTCGGAGGCGAGGTTGAAGGTTGCTATCGCAGTCTGCTGGCGGATTCCAATACATTGGTGGGCACGGAAAACCTGTTGCTGGCGTTGAAACTGTCCCTGAGCCAGAACCAGCTGAGTGTCTTCGGTCACATCGCCGCGTGTATTGCTTCCCAAGGCAAGTACATCGGCAACTTCAGCCTCGAATCCGTCCTGTTCGTGCTGGGTCACAACGCTAACCAACAGTTTGCCAATGCCGGGCTGATTTTCAGCGAAATGTAGCGGGGCGCAGATTCAGAAGGGGATTTGCGTCGATTGAATTGGCACACTGCAACGACAGATCCGTGAACGTCGAAGAATTGCTTCCGGGTGCCGGGAAGTGGATGGATGCGAGAGAAGCTCCACCAGATACATGATTTAACTTATGGGCGATGACCGGTGTTCATAAGCAACTGTGACTCTTGGTTTTGAGACCCTTGGGTCAGAAACTGGGTTAGAGTGCTCAGCAATGCCTGTTCATAGGGCCTTCCACCCGATTCGGGTAGCCGCGCCAAGCGGTTCCAGCGCAAGAGCCGGGCAAAAAAAACCGTGTATCAATCGATATTTGAAGAATGAATCGTCCGCTGTTTGTTTCTCTAGATGGGCCCAAGGGAGCCGGAAAAACCACACTTTTGGAGGCCGTTACGAAAGTACTGAGGGCGGACAACAAAAAGGTGATCCGACTTTGCGAGAAAAAAAGCGATCCCTATCGGCGTGAAACAATGACCCTCGTTAACAAGCTCGTCAGAAATCCCACCCGAGATTTGGAGTTGGAGGTTTGTGAGCGCTTTGCAGATAGCCGTACCTGGATTTCCCAGCACGTTCTGGCTAAACAGCCACAAGACAGCATCATCTTGATCGATCGCTGGTACCCGTCTGATGCCGCGTTTCGCCGGCTAGTCCCGTTTGCAGAAATTCTACAGTTGAACATTGATCGAAACGTGCAAGTGCCAGATCTGCATGTCGGGGTTGTCACCAACCCTGAAATTTCATGGGCAAGGGCAGCGGCACGACGTCGTGGACTGAGTAGTACGGTGATCCATAAGCTGGAAGAACATGTCGCTTGTACCCAGGCGTTCGAGCAAGCGATTGCAGATAACGGCTGGGTTTTATGCCGCAATGAAGGAACGATCGAAGACGCAACGATGCAGGTGGTTTTTGAGATTTATAGAGTCCTTCAATGTCCCATAGGCGAAGTTCGCTGCGCCGGTCTTGTCGCCGCAGCGGTAGCCGGCTGATGCTTTGAACTGGGTGCCTGCCATCGAACGCTGAGCCGAAGCTTCCCGAGGCGGGTCATACATGATCAGACGGTTCGAGCGTCGATTGCTGGAGATGAATACCAAGAGGAAAGCGGACGCTAGGGATACGGACATAATCTACGATTTAACTTATGGGCGATGTTTAATGTTCATGAGCGATCGAGTACTACATTGCTGGTTGGTTCTCGAGGGAGGGCTGGTGCCGAATGTTCACAGAATTATGTTCATGAGGGGGCCTCCGACCTACCTCTAAGGGAATCCCTGATGCTCAAGCGGACGCACATCAAGCTCAACGAGCTAGGGCTGATGGACTTGGAAACCTGGATGATTGACTCCACCGCAGTGCGCGCATTTTTTCAGGCGACTCTGTTAATCGCGCTAATTCCATGCGCAAGTCCCTAATTCGATTTAGCAATTTCTTTGGCTCTGGGCAATCCTCCTAGCCGAGGATTTAGGTCGTCTGGTGGCTGGCACAGATGCTGATCGTCCAGGCATGTTGCGACAGCTTGGGGCGAGGGCGTGGCGTCATCGTAGGTATGAACTTGTACGCCTAGCATCTGCGTTCCCACCTCCAGTTGTGATTCAAGTACGGTTAGTTCATTGACTGGATGCATGCATCGACTTCATCAAACTTCTCGACCTGATCTAGAGATTGAGTTGGCCTGAAAGAAAAGGCTCACATCGTGCCAGCCCCTTCTGTTCTTCAGCTTTGATGGTTTTTTTTGAATCAGACATGCCATCTTAAGCAACGACAGCCTCCGATTCTGAATTTAGACAAATGTCAACGCCATGAGCTTTGGGCTTTGAGCCCTAAGTATATCAAGGCGAGCGTTGATAGCAGCACTCAGTGACGTGAAGGGTGGTAGTTTTCCGCATATAACAGCAATAAGATATTCGGACAAGAGGCTCCCTTGCTGAGGGTCGTCGAGCGCAGGCAGCAAAATCATGAGTGTTTGCTCCTTTTCCAGGACTCCAAACTCGATCGCGGACGCATTCCTGATAAGGGCAGATCGTAGTAGCCCCTCTGAATAGTTTCTAAAATTGTTTGATCCCAACACCTGGGTGTAGGGGAAGCCTGGCGAAAGGCGGAGCTTCTCATCCTCCGCTGTTCTCATCTGCTGTAACGACGAAGCAACAGCGAGCACTACTCCAGAGATACTGGTCTGTGCCGGTGCAAGGTACGACCCCCCGCCTAGCACAAGACCTTCGGTGCTGGAGTCGATGTGAAACAAAGCATCACTACCGGACAGCCCATCCTTTACATTTGAAAGCTTGGAAAGTCGGTCATAAAAGCGCCCAGAATTCTTAAAGCCCGCCTTGATTGATCCGTTTATCGAATTGAATTCAAGGCACCAAGGGCAATCAAATTGGTTATAGTCTGGAATGACTATCTTCTCAACATATTGAAGGCTCCGATTTACTGGCGGCTCTTTGTACGCTACGCAGTTTCTGAGCTTATTTTCTGATTTTTCAGATATCGGGCGATATAAACCACAGATAAAGGTGATGTCGCGCACCTCTTTATTGATGGCGGGCGTCTCCCGTATGAGATTATTCAATCTCTCAAATGATTTTCCGCTGATTACCACTGAGTCATAGATGACGACCTTGTCAGCTTTTGCAAAAGCATTAACAATTTCGCCATCGCGTACGTTTTCGACGGCAAGCAGATGATGATACGTCGCGCCTATAGATTCAACGATCGCATTGAGCTTTACATCATCGCAAAGTGACAGAACAAGGGAGTTGGGTGTAAGAATAGATGTGAATTTCCCAATAAGTTCCTGAGAAAAAATATTAGTTTCAGAAATTTTGTTGTAATCGATATAGTAAGCGTAATGCGTATTGCCTTTGAAGTGATCACCTTTGTGGAACAGGATCATATCGCTTAAATGATCTTTATAACGCTTGAAGAAATCCTCTCCCATCTGGGCAATATTTTGAGACAGCGTGACGCCAGAATCGGTAAGATCCTTTACATAGTAAGCGCTCGGGTGGATTTCAACAGCTCTGCTTCCTTCTTCACATAGCTTGCATGCATCAAAATTAAAGCGTTGAACCTTGCTGTCAATTTTGCACATGCTGTGGTCGCCGCCATTGAAAGAGTATACGGCCACTACAGAGATTTTTTTTGACTGGTAAACACTACTGAAGATGTCTTTGAATGCATTAATCAGACTGCCACTGCTGTCTACACTAACAATGAGCAGTGGGTTTGTCGCCGCCTTCAAGGCCGGCGTTGTTGCACAGATGACAGACCTGCAGTCCACATATTTCTTAGCTGGGTGGGCAGGGAGAGCATCAAAAACGGTTGTCTTGGAAAGCATCTGCATCGCACGCAAGGGGAGTGCCGCAATCGACCAGGAATCAATAAATATGTAATCCGAATGGTCGATGGATTTCAGTAACCAGAACGCCACTCTGTCCAAATCGTCTTTGTTCTTTATTGAATCACCCAACCGGAAAAACGCGTCTGTGTGATTGTGCGACGGCGTTACGAAGTGATATAGCTTACCGCCACGCAGAAAACTCTCGCTGGAATATTTGTTCAGCAGACGCTGTAAATCAATAGCTGCAATTTCTTTTGKATCAAAATCCACTTCGCAAAGATTCACGGCCTCCGTCGACACTTGGTAGACCTGATAACGCTTAAACTGATTGCAATATGTAACAATTCCAATGAAGTCAAGATTTAAGCGATTGATGAGCTTGGTTCGGATAGGTGCATTGTCTTCCTCACCCATCTCTATAACTAGATCAGGGCTCATTGCCAGAATGTAGCATTTATCAAAAGGATCACTCGATGAATGAGCCGCCATGGCTAGCAACGGTTCAACATCCGCCGGGCCCGCTATGTCAATGCAGTTTACGATTATTGGATTCATGGATCAAACCGGCATGATTAGCGACATTGATGTTGAGAGCGTGTCGGAATTCAAATTTGAATGAAGCACTTGGATTTCATCCAAAAAGTGATCTTTTAGATGGTCATAATTGGTACACAGAACGCCAGCGGTGGTAATCACAACCAGCCCTTTCAACCTGAGGGCACATTCCATAGCTGCGAATAACCCCAGTCCGCGCCGAATAGGGTTGCGCTGGATTTTTGAAGTACTGTATTGGTGAAACGCTGTCTCAACGACTTCCTTTTTACTCAGACCTGGAAACGCGTCTTTCAACGTGTGATAAATACCATAACCGGAGTCAACGATGTCAATGATGAGGTATTTTTTTGCGCCTTCCTTCTGAGAACGCGCATTGAGGTAAGCTGTGACAGCTTTCGGCAAGGCAGCATTTCTAATCTCTGTCGGACTATTGTAGATAACCCTTGAAACCTTCATATATCTTAAAGAGGTCGTTGACTGCCGTGCGTGGTGAATGGTGTTTTCCCAAATTTCCTTCAAGAAAACGTAGAGGCTCATGGAGCTCACTATTTTTTCAAGGGCCTCTTTAGACTCTGCCGTGCTTCCCACCATGCACTGTTCGATTTTCGGGCTCAGAAGGGTTCGAAAATCCTCCTCAGAAGGCTCCGCAGAGCCTAGGTTGAGCGCCGGTGGATGTACGTAATAAGGATCCAGTGCATAGAGCGAATATGATTGACTACCTTGAAATGCGCCATAATCCATATCTACGGAACTGCTAATTTTTTCGACGAGGTACTGGGTAACGTCCTGTCCGAATCGATCCTCGATCACCAAATCTTGAATACAAATATTTATGAAGCAAGCGGAAACGAGGTAAGACTCTTCCTTAATGCCGTACTCTTCCAGTTCAGCCTTGGACAGATGAATCTTGACTTTCTCTAAATTCCCAGCTCTCGCCAGGCCGATAATGCAGGATATGAAATAGCCCTCAGCCCCTATGGAAAAACTTGCGTTTTTTTCAAATACAAAACTTGTTTTTTCGGTAAACTTGATACTATCGATTAAGTAGCTTATGGAGCACCCGGAAGAAATAATAACTTCATTCATAATGCCAAGACCTCATCAGCATAAAATACTGAATTAGTATAGCATGCAAGAGCATGAAAGTTAATGTTTGCGCGAATAATTTTTAATTATTTATAGGTAATAAAATTCTTCTCCAAGACTCGCCCTTGCTAACCATTGTTAATTTCCATTACTTTTTCATGTGATCCGGCGATTCTTTAGAAAGCTTCATGCGCTGAATGATCACTCTTAGCCGGGAATCAAACAGGTCTGATCAATACAAGACTGTGAAATGTTTCAAGTTTTATTACAGCGACGGATTTACCGAAGGGCTGATAGGCGGCCTTGATGCACAGCCATTGCACAATGATGTGTGCCTACCCAGCATTCGCGGCCGGCCTGCCGGTGGGTAGTGCCCCCCGGCTGCCGTGGGGTGGCCCAGGGGCAATGAGGCAAAAGCGTTCGCCTGCTACTCCAAGTGCTCCACATTCGTGTTTGTTGCTTGGGAAGGAGAAGCGCTTGGTCTACTTGGGCGTATATTGAAAGCTTGCGGCGCGAAGCATTTGTTAGATCCTGATGTTGGCGTGGCCGCATCTAACGACTGCTTTGGCTTGTGACTGAGGGTTCGAGCTCAATGTCTGAGCAACACGGGGGAGCATTATGGCGGTTCTGTTTTTCTTACCTTGGACGTCGGTGAGCGAGGAACGGAGGATTGCAGGCATGCGCTTGATCCCGTACGAGAGGAGACGACTTCCCGGTGAACTGCTGGGCATCTCGCAGGAAGCTCTAGATGGCGTTCTCGGGAATTACGGGGATCGTGGTTATGGAGCTCAATCCCCTCGTCCGATCCACCAGGCGGTACTGATCATTTGGGACGATGACGCACCAGGCCTCGATGTATCCGATGCACAGATCCAACACCGCTTGGTTCAAGGCTCCTACCTCGCATTCTCGGCATTAGCGGGCCGAAGACTGTGCTCCACATTTGGGTATTACAATGCTGATACGCTTCAAATCGTGGCGCAGCGATTCGATGTTGGCTCGCCCTCTCATTCGTGCATCACAACCCGACGACGTGACGGCGGGACACAAAACATGTTGGCGGGGAATAGGGGGCTAAAGTTCATACGGCCTTATCACGTCGACAACAGTGCTCGCGTTTCGCTGGACTTTCCTCTGATGGAAGCATTGATCCGAATACCAGATGGTGAGCTAAAGCAACGCATTGATGAGGCGATCGTAGCCTTCCTGAGAGCCAACACCGATGCTTCATCCCTGGATGAGAGATCTGAACTGATCCTGATGAGGGTGGCCATCGACACACTGCTCGGGGCTTCGCATGACAAGCCAGCCTTTCGTAAGGCCATCAACGAGCATTTTGCCGAGCTACCAAATCCGCCCATCTGGCACAAAGGCAGTCAGGACGAATCGACGTGGCGCAAGCACTGGGACAGCAATGTTGAGCGTCCTCTAGACGCGTGGGTTCACGATTTCAGCGCAGCTCGGAACGCCGCGGCTCATGGCCCCGCGAAGGGTCAACAGGGAAGCCTGTGGCCCCGTCACAACCACCTGATCTTCTCTACCTGGCTAATGCCCTTGATCGTGAAGAAGATGCTCGCTCAGGAGGGCTTGTACGAGCTCAACGCCGAGGACAAGGTGGCGCGCGCGGGCTTTGAAGTGTTCTTGGCGCATGACCTGCTTGCGCTTACCGACAACGGAGATGATACGGTTTGGTGGCAAAAAGCAGAGACAGAGCTCTTCTCGCCCCTTTTTGCACAGCAATTGCAGGAGGCATGTGAGTGAGGCGGCCCTGTTGTACAGGAGATAATTCCTTACATGGAGACCGCTGCCCGACCTTCAAAGCGAAATCCAGTTCGCCAAGGCAAGAATAGGAGCAGGGGCGTCCGCTGACGCCTTGCACGGCCAGCCGAGCTCGTAGAACTACTGGTTAGGGCCACTTCAGTACTCATCCAAACAAAAGCTGTTTGTTTTTTATCTTGGCCTTCCAAGCCATGTTGTTGGCTGTTAGCCGCGTCATTCACACATAACGACATATCGGTACGCCCGGATTGGGGATGCCTACCACTCAAAAACAGACTCAAGCAACGCCATATACTGTCCCGGATCAAAGGTCGTGGATTGTCATGAAATGATAAAGCGCTGTCGCCAAATGAAAGGCTGACAGCCCCCCATCCTATAAACTTTTACTTACGGTCTGAGCGCGACGGCGCAATGCCCGGCCACATGACATTCAGTCCTTCAAGGACCAGTGAAGACGTCTGACCCACCCGGTGGCGTTCGCGCTCACGGGACAGACACGCTCGGCTAACTGTGCTTCGGCAACGCATTGCTCCTGCGAGACCTTACGCAGCCTGATTCGGTGAATTTCTCCCGCATCTGTCGCGAAGATATAACGACTGGCACCTTAAAGGATGACCTTGCAAAAAAAATCTCGCATCGAAATGGACTACCCTACTTTGCATGCTGGCGTTCTGGATTGATGGCAAATGGCGTTTGATACTTCCTTCGCCTAGAGTGCCCGCAAGATTTCGAGCTTTGGCGTGACTGGATCTGATGCGTGGGCGGGTATACCTATGCATAAATAAGCGGAGATCGTCCATCGGTCATACCGGCAGCTTTAGCTCAAGACTTTAAATTTTGATGTTGTCAATAAGGGGAAAAAATGACTGGCGAGCAGAGCTTTACCACGGACCAACTAGAGCAGTCCCTGATCGAAATGGCTGTTGAAAGCTGGCGTTTTTCCCGCCTATTTTCCCGCGTCGTAAACAAAATGGATGCCGGAGAAGCTGGTCGATATGTAAACCAGGTCCGCTACTTTCAAAAGAAAATCGAAGAGAGCCTAGATGCAAGCGGATTGAAGCTAGTGAACGTCGAGGGCCAGTCATTCGACCCAGGAATGGCAGTCTCCGCTATCAATATTGGTGATTTCGGTCCTGATGACCTGTTGCTAATTTATCAAATGGTAGAACCCATCATCATGGGGCCTGAAGGCTTAAGAAAACAGGGCACGGTGATGCTAAGGAAGGTGCATGCATGAAGTACGTTGGAATCGACTTGGGCACAACGAACAGTGCAATTTGCTCTTACGACGGCGAGTCGGTGCGTCTTTACAAAAGCCCCGATCAAAACGATGTCACCCCATCTGCCATTTTCATCGATAGGCGCGGCAACAAGTATTTGGGTAAGCGTGCGTACGATAGTGCTGCCAAGAACCCTGATAACGCAGCTACGAAATTCAAGCGAATGATGGGGACAAACACCCCAGTAAAGCTTGCTGCCGTGAACGTTATCATGACTCCAGAGGAGTGTTCGGCTGAGGTTCTTAAACTGTGTTTCGGGTATCTCCCAGAAGACATCAGGAACAGCGGAGCGACGGGAACGGTTATTACAGTACCTGCGGCGTTCAATCAGATGCAAAAAGACGCAACGTTGGCAGCAGCAGAAATGGCTGGCCTGGGCAGCGTTGCGTTGATGCAAGAGCCAGTTGCGGCTGTTATGTGCGTCATGAAGCAACGAAGAGGTGATGGCGTTTTTCTGGTCTTCGATCTCGGTGGTGGGACGTTGGATATTGCCATCGCAGAAAGTATCAGTGGTCGGGTCAGCCTGTTGGCTCACGGTGGTGTTGCAATGTGTGGCGGCACAGATTTCGATCGTTCCATTCTCGATAATGTAGTCAAACCGTGGCTAATATCGAACTTTCACCTCCCCGAAGATTTTACTGCTAACCAAAAGTACAAATCACTGCTGAGAATGTGTCTTTGGGCCTCTGAGAAAGCGAAAATTGAGCTTTCCGCGAAGGAAGACTCGGTAATCAGTCTCACAGAGTCTGACCTTGGTATTAGTGATGAATCCGGTTCGGAAATATATGTAGACATTATTTTTACTAGATTGCGTCTTGATGAGTTGATTTCGAGCAAGGTGGATGAGTCAATCCAGTCCGCGCGCGAAACACTTGATAAGGCAGGTCTGAGTTCTCACGATGTTGAACGAATCGTGTTTGTTGGTGGGCCTACACAATACAAACCCCTACGTGACCGGGTCGCGTTTGAGCTGGGTATAGCGGCATCCACGGACGTAAACCCCATGACTGCGGTGGCAGAGGGTGCGGCTGTTTTTGCGGAATCGATTGATTGGGGATCGCAAAGCCGTGGTCGGAAGAGTGGAAGAGGAACACTCACCACGGGAGGTGCGCTAGACCTCTCTTTCAACTACATAGCACGGACACCGGATTCGAAAGCAAAAGTCGTAGCTAAGGTTGCAGGGAGTACCGCCGCGGGCGTTGAGTTCCAGATTGATAGCCTCGACACCGGCTGGTCTTCTGGCCGGGTGGCTCTTAAGGATGGCTTCGCTATCGAGCTTAACCTTGCCAAACCGGGAGAGAATACGTTCAAGGTTTTCGTATTTGACTCGAAGGGCGGTCCAGTAACACTTCAAGATGACAAGATCATTATCTCGCGAACAGCAGCCAGTATCGATGCGATTCCAGCATCGCATTCGATTGGCGTTGAAGCGCGCGATAAGCTTGGCGGGCGAGTTATCCTCGATTTTTTTGTTCGCGAAGGAGATCAGTTGCCAAAGAAGGGCAAGAAGATTTTCAGAACCGAGGAGTCACTTAAGGCAGGAAGTACAGGGTCAATCAAGTTCAAGTTATGGGAAGGTGAGATCTCTGACCCAGTAACCGACAATCGATTTATCGGAATGTTTGAGATTAAGGGATCTGACTTTGAGGATGGCGTCATCTCGGCTGGCGCTGAAATGATCTGTGATTACGAAGTACACGACTCCGGAAATATCATGATGGAGGTTTCGGTACCYTCAATTGGGGGGTTGTTTCACAGCGGTCGTAATTTCTACTCACGGCAAGACGGCGAAATTGACTATTCAAAGGCATCAAAGCTAATCGAGGAGCAATCGGTACAAACTCTCCAACGTCTCGAAGAGATGGCATCAAAAATTGACGATCCGCGACTGGATCAAGCACGAGAGAAACTACAACAAGCGGAGTCTATGAAGGCCGGTGAATCCGACCCCGAAACGGCGAAGCAGGCGATGGATAACGTCCAAGAGGCCAAGCGGTTAATGGCGCGCGCGCGCAAGGAGAATTTGAAGGATATTCGTCAGCTAGAACTTGATAAAACAGTCGAGTTTTTCGACCAAGTAGTGCGTGAGCACGCTCGTCCGACTGAAGCTAACACCTTCGATAATCTTGCCAAGACAGCCTTGCGAGCGATAGAAAATAATAATCGTGATTTCGAGTCTCATCTGGACGATTTGCGCGGGAAAAACTTCGGTATTCTTTGGCGTCAGGATTGGTTTGTAATAGATCGATTCAAATGGCTTGCACAGGACGTCTACCTGTTCCCGGATGCGAGAGAGCATGCGCAGTTAGTCGACGTCGGCACCGAAGCGCTAAAAGCGAATGATATCGATAAGCTGCGTACGATAGTCTTTCATCTCGACTCGGTGCGTATTTGTTCAGCCGGTGAAGATAAAATGTTGGCTGGCGCTAATATTGTGCGGAGTTAATCTATGGCCCTTGATGCTTGGCTTCCTGTTGGATACAAATTGCCGGATGGTGCCAAGGCGCGTGTTGTACTTTTTGAGAGCACTAACTGGCAGATTTTGGAGACTCAGAACAGTGGGCGAGCTCTGATTGCCCATGACGAACTCGTCCATCGTTGGATTGACGCGGGATTGATTGAGTCAAGTCTCTTCAGAGTATTCAACTTTGGGGATCAGCGTATTTGGGCGATTTCTTGCGACTCAAACCATATTCTTTGCCCGCTCACCGAGGGGGTATCTCCAGGTACTAAAGTAGAGGCGCTATCGTTTGCAGGGTCGCTAAAGGCAACGCGTGATATAGATTCAGAATCCCCATTGCAAGACGCCTTGTACGTCGAGAAAATCAGCCGCCTGCTACCGACCTACAGTATCAGTTCCAGAACCGATGATGATGTTGTACTCGGTTATTGGCTAACAGGTGGAGCCCGCATCTCTGCAAAATCTTTTCGCAGGCTTCGTCAGACAATGAGTTGGCTTGGAGCAGCTCACCTTAAGGACGTGATCCAAGCTGCAGGATTTGAAATTGACGAGGTTGTCCCGGTTGGTGTACCTCAGGTTTCGCACTCTCTGCCAGACACTGAGTCAGCGGAACGTAAGGGGTCCCAGGCCAATGAGGCACCTTCTTGCGCAGTCTTTGAACTGGCTGGACGGCCCGATCTTGCTGCTTTCATCAATGAGCATATCGTCGACATCATCCAGAATCGCGACCGCTACAAAGCTCTTGGAATCCAATTCCCGTCCTCCCTTGTTTTGCACGGACCGCCAGGGTGCGGCAAGACCTTCGCAGTTGATCGACTGATCGACTTTCTTGGTTGGCCGAGCTTTCAGATTGATGCGTCAAGTATCGCGAGCCCCTACATCCATGAAACCAGTAAGAAGGTGGCGGAGGTCTTCGACAAAGCGATTCAGAACGCGCCATCAATTCTCGTGATCGACGAGATGGAAGCATTTCTGACGGATCGCGATATGGGATCTGGACACCATCGTGTTGAGGAGGTTGCCGAATTTCTGCGGCGCATACCTGAGGCATCAAAAAATGAAGTACTCATTGTCGCGATGACAAACCGGGTGGACATGATTGATCCCGCCATTTTGCGCAGAGGCCGCTTTGATCACATCGTCAAAGTAGACTTTGCCAGCGAGGTGGAAGTTTTGTCGTTGTTGGAGAGTCTGCTCTATACCTTGCCGAAGGAGGAAGACGTAGAGCCGGTGTTCTTCGCTCGGTTGCTTGCCGGACGGCCCTTATCAGATGTGGCGTTTATTGTGCGGGAGGGTGCGAGGCTTGCTGCGCGCTCAGGAAAAGACAGGTTAGATCAGGGCAGTCTACTTACTGCAATGCGTGCGGTTCCCGCCAGGGAGCGTGAAGGCGGTTCGCAACGTCGTATCGGTTTTGTTTGAGGGCAAGGAAGTGGCAACGGAAGACGAACGAAAACAACAGGGAGATGGACAGGGCTTTGCTGGCATCTCTGGAATGATATCGGATGTTGATGCCACATTAGCCAGTATCTCGCAGCAGGCGAAAAGGAGGCCTTCAAGATCATCCTCTCAACAATCCGCGCAGGAAAGTCTTGCCGCTCTCCAAAAGCCGAACCTACCCACGCAAAACACTGACCAACCGCCCGTTGAACCATCGAGCGACACCTCAACTATCAAGTGGTTGTTCGTTATCGCTATAGTCATCGGAGCTATCTGGTTAGTATCCCAACCGGACAGCAAGAAATCCTCTGCTCCGACGTATTCCTCTGGGGCTTCCTCGACGTCAGTTGTGCCGGCTCGGGCCCTTCCGGTCGCGCCGCCTAAAGTGCCTAGTCGGCAAGCAGAGGAAAAGCCTCTTGTTGGCCGTAACAATGTACTTACAAATACACAGATTCGTTACTGTTTAGCAGAGAAAATCCGACTTGATGCTGCAGAGATTGTGATCGACAAGCATATCAACTCTGACGTTGATCGGTTCAACGGATTTGTCGCTGACTACAACAGCCGTTGCGGTGAGTTCCGCTACCAACAAGGTGCGCTCGAAAGCGCACGAAAAGATGTTGAGCCATACCGTGCTCAGCTACAGGCTGAAGGACGCAGTAGCATCGCTCGTTCAGCTATAGGAACGAAAACTCCGTCAGAGCTATCCCCTCAGCTCACTCCTGCCGCTCCCGATCTGGCGCTTCAAACGACTCAGCGTCGGTTGAATGAGCTCGGTTATGATGCTGGAACTGCTGATGGGTTATTTGGGGACAAAACTCGAGCGGCAATACAAGCCTTTCAAAGGGATAACGGTATTGCGGTAGATGGTGTGGCGAATGCTGCTTTACTCCGTCAGCTAGAGGTTCCTGGGCGAAAGGGAAGGAGGGAAAATACTGCCCCGGTCTTGACGCCAGGTCCTACCTTAAGCCCCGCTCGACCTTCTACTGCGCCTCAGAGCATTTCTGGGATATCGCAGGTGGAGAAGGCCTCCATTGAGAGGGCCTGCGATAGCACTCGGCGATACAGTGGGCAGAGTGCATATCAGAGCTGTCTCAGTCGAGAGTTAGCAAGTCTCCAGTCGTCTGGGGGACGTCCAGATCTTTCTTCGGCGACATCTTCAGAGCGAATTGCTATTGAGCGCGCATGTGAAAGCGCTCGTCAGTACAGTGGACCTGGCGCTTACTACAATTGCTTAAGTCGAGAGCTGTCGAACCTTCTTTCGACTGGGGGAAGGCCTGATATATCGAGTGCGTCACGGCAGGAGCAGGCTGCTATTGAGCGTGCATGTGATAGTGCTCGTCAGTACAGTGGGCCGGGTGGGTATTACAGCTGTTTGAATCGAGAAATGGTGACTCTTCGTTCATCGGGAGGGCGGCCTTCCTTTTCCAATTTAGCTGAATCGATGCAGTCGGCGATTGAGCGAAAATGCAACAGCTCCCGTCAGTACAGCGGTCCGGGTGCCTACTACAGTTGCTTGCGTCGAGAGCTTAATGAAGCTGGGTATAGGTAAGCGAATATTATGAGATCGGATGCATGATGTTATCGATTTGCTTCAAGTGCGGGTCCGATAAAGCCGGTGTTTTTTTGGCTTGCGAGGGCTGTGATTCAGTCCCACAAACTAACAGCGATCTCATATTGTCATTGGCACTGTGTGACCACTTGTCTTCCAAAGAAGAGATTGTAATTTACGGACATGAAATTCGAAACCGTCTAACGTTGACAGTTCCTGAAAGTGTTCTCGCTCAAGCCCGAGAAGGGCTGAAGGACCCGCAGCTTATGGCGATGCTAGGTGCTCAGCGTCAGCGTAGTCTTAACAACTCACAACTTCAGCAGAATCCATTTGCGCTACTCGGGGTTACCATCAGGGATGACCGAAGGCGCATCGTTGAGCTTGCGGAGGAGAAGTCGCTAGAGCTTGACCATGACGCCTGCCAAAAAGCGCGATCAGACTTGACCAGCCCGAGGACAAGGTTAAGTGCCGAAATGGCTTGGCTGCCGGGCGTTTCTCCTAGGAAGGCGTCGCAGCTTTTGTCAGCTTTGCAAACGGATCCGATGTCAATTCGCCAGGATTCGGGGCTGCCGACCTTAGCGCAGCTAAATCTGATTGCTGCGGTATTCGAGGCGGTGGATGGCTATGACTCTGCAATGTATGTCGCGGAATTCATCACGGAGATGGCATACCTAGTTGACGATCTGTTGGCGGATGAGGTGTTACGCGATATCAACGAAGACCGATCCGTGTCGGGTTTTCCTGAAGTCAAAGGCGTCGATCAAGTCGAGACCGAAATTTCAGAACGAAAGCGTTACTACCGTAATGCCATCAAGGATGCCCTGAATAGACTTTCGTCATTCTCACTTGTTGAGGCAATGACGGCAGCCATCGACGACGCTACGTGCGGCGGAGAGACTCATGCACCAGAGTTGATAGACGACCTTGTGGACAGCTATTCCGTCGAAACGCAGGGGTTTCTACAGAAAGAGGCAGAGAACGCCCAAAAGCTCATTAAGGCGGCCCGAGAGCTAGCAAACTCAGGTGAGAGTGTTGTAAAACCGATAGTGGACAATCTCGAGGCGGTTGCGCGCAATTGGAATAAGGTCGCACAACCAATTCAGTTGAATGCTAGGGCGAGGGGTATAGATCACGAACCGAGCTACGAGCTCGCATACTCTATTCGGAGCCTTGCGATCGATCTGTTTAACGAGCACGACATGCTTATCCATTCGCAGAGGCTTACCGGGCTGATACAAGAACTCTTTGGCAAATTACCAGAGGTCTCTGAGCGGGTCGAGCAAGACGTGGAGGTACTTGCAGATATCTTTCAGAATCGAACGAAGACTGAAACGCAGAAAAATGAGTGGGCTCTCGAGATCACTTATAAAGCTGAAGTCGGAATGATGTTCAAAGACATATTAAGTATATCGCCGGATGGCCTTGCCTGGAAAAATCAACGTTTTCCCCTAGACGCCGTTACGCGTTTGCGGTGGGGCTCTGTACGTCGCTCTGTAAACGGCATTCCGATGGGCACCACCTATACCATTGCATTTGGAGACGATCATTCAGAAGCCGTTATTGAGCTAAAGAAAGAGTCTACATATTCCACTTTTCTTGAGAAGCTGTGGCGGGCAGTCGTCATTCGATTACTGACTGAGCTACTTGAGACATTGAAGGCGGGCAACCAAGTCCGTTTCGGTGAGGCGATTCTTCGGGATGATGGTATTACGTTAATTAAACACAAATTTTTGGGAGCAAACGAGCAGGTTCGTTGCTCCTGGCAGCAAGTGCATATCTGGACTGCTGATGGTGCGTTTTACATTGGAGCGAAGGATGACAAAAAGTCCTACATTGGCCTTTCGTACATCCGTGCGACGAACACTCACATCCTAGAGCAGGCGATTCGTATGGCTTTTAAGAAGCCAGGTATGCAACGACTAAGCGAAGTGCTTCAATGAGGTCTTATTAAGCATTGAGAGTTTCAGGTCTCGACAGGTGAGAATTTCTGTAGCTTCAAGGAAGGCTGCAGCTGGTTAATATTTAGAAGTAGCTGTAAAAATCACATAGATACCTATGTGCGAAAGTTTCTTTTACTTCAATACGTGTGCCGAAAGCGTTTTTGAGGTGTTGCTATTGTTGCTAACCGAAAATTGCCTGCGCCTCGTGATGCTACTGTTAGCACCGACATTGAATGACGGATATCGCCTTTTCGAGATTCAGCGCTACGCCAACAACGGCGAAGCAGACAATAGGGTGACGGGCCCTGCTCCAGCCGACCACGCGCTTCCTGCCGTACACATCAATGAGCCCTCCGAGAGGATCAGACAGTGCCCGTTCAAGCTGGCCCAGCCAATTGCTATATGCCTGCTCTAGCTCGTCCTGAGCATACCTGCACGTGGCGGTCAGGCGAAAATCGCCCGGCCCAAAACCTGTTCCAGAAAACGGTAGGCAGTTGCCCTTGGTCGACCAGGTCAATATTCCTTGCTCACCGGTTACCTCCCCAGGCGTGCTGGCCAAAACGTTCCGGCGTAGAAGCGGCTAATCGGCTTTGACACCCTCTATCCCCAAAGCGGACGGTCGTGAAAGGCAGCAATTGGCCGATTCTGTTGAAAAAGTAGCTCCCATGTCTGGGCTGCGGCAAAATTGCTGCATTGGCCGGCGGGGGATCACACAGCATGATGGGACAGTTATCGAGTGGGCAGGAGCGACTGTTTTACTCGTTCAACCTTGAAGATCACATCCCAGCCAATCACCTTC
>NZ_JBFUBK010000078.1:0-30711 GCF_056405815.1 Pseudomonas sp. P1_F1_2
CAGCCGGACGCAGGCTTCGTCAGCTGCTACGGATCGCGTCATGGCTTAGCTGTTCGGCATTACCCATGCCCACATTGGATTGTGTGGATGCCTTTTACCTTTGAAGAGAATAAAAATAATGACCCAGGTCCGCGATAGTCAGCAACGAAGTCCCCTGATCGAGACACGCTCGATCGATTACATTCCCGAGGCCGAGCGTCATGGCAGCCTCTACAGCCAGTTCACCCTGTGGCTGGGTGCCAACCTGCAAATCACCGCGATTGTCACCGGGGCGCTGGCCGTGGTGTTGGGCGGTGATGTGTTCTGGTCGTTGATCGGCTTGCTGATCGGCCAATTGCTCGGCGGTGCAGTTGTCGCGCTGCACGCCGCTCAGGGACCGAAGCTTGGGCTGCCGCAGATGATCTCCAGCCGTGTGCAATTCGGGGTCTACGGCGCGGCGATCCCGATTGTGCTGGTGTGCCTGATGTACCTCGGTTTCAGCGCGACCGGCGCGGTCCTGTCGGGGCAGGCGATTGCCCAGTTGATCAGTGTCAGTGACAGCACCGGCATCCTGATATTTGCTGCTTGCATCGCGTTCCTGACGATCTTCGGCTACCGGGTGATTCACCTGGTCGGACGGGTAGCGAGCGTGCTCGGCATCATCGCCTTCGCTTACCTGTTTACTCGGTTGATGACCCTCAACGACATCGGCCTGCTCCTGGAAAACCGCCACTTCGGTTGGAGCACATTCCTGCTGGCGGTGTCGTTGTCGGCCTCTTGGCAGATCGCCTTCGGCCCGTACGTGGCTGACTACTCGCGCTACTTGCCGAGCAAAACGTCGTCCTGGAAAACCTTCGCCGCCGTCGGCCTGGGAACCGTACTCGGCGCCCAGGCTTCCATGGTGCTCGGCGTGTTCGCTGCCGCGTTGGCCGGCGCCAATTTCCGCGGTCACGAAGTGGCGACTATCGTCGGCCTGGGCAGCACTGGGGTGATGGCATCATTGCTGTACCTGAGCGTGGTGTTCGGCAAAGTCACCGTGTCCACACTCAACGCCTATGGCAGCTTCATGTGCGTGGCCACCATCATCAGCGGTTTTCGCAGTCGCCTGGAAATCACCGCCCGCCAGCGCATGCTGTTTGTGCTGCTGATCGTCGCGGCGTCCACCACGCTCGCACTGGTCGGCCAGTACTCGTTCCTGAATTCGTTCAAGTACTTCATCCTGTTCTTGCTGACGTTCTTCACCCCGTGGAGCGCGATCAACCTGGTGGACTACTACTTCATCAATAAAGAGCGCTACGACATCCCGGCGTTGTCCGACCCGGCGGGGCGTTATGGTCGCTGGAACGTGTTGGGGATCAGCGTGTACGTCAGCGGCGTATTGATCCAGCTGCCTTTTGTCGACACGCATTTCTACTCCGGGCCGATGGTCGCGCAACTCGGCGGGGTGGATATTTCCTGGATCGTCGGGTTGGTGGTGCCGGGTGTTCTTTACTATCTGCTGGCCAGGAAGTCAGTGGTGGCGGTGCCGGTTGTACGCAGCACCAAGGCCTGACCGAGGGGCGACAGTGCATTGATCTACGCTGCACTGTCGCCGTTGCCTGAGGGCACTTTGATCTTTGAGGTACAGAGCATTTCCGACCCATTGCGATCACTGGTGTTGCGGCCATTGATCCAGAATTTCGTACCACGAAGCCTTGGACATCACCTGAACGTGTTTTTGTTTGGCCGAGGGCAGTGTTGTATCCAAAGTCCCTAGCGCTATCGAGATCCAGTCAGAGTATTCGCCTTGGCTCGCTGACCAGAACAGCGACGAGCCGCACTGATGGCAAAATTGCCGAAGTACGGATTCAGAGGACGAGTACGACTTGAGGCTATCGGCGCCTTGAATAAGTTGCAGATCATCGCGCAACACACTGCCATAGCTGGCAAAGGCTGCCCCATGGCTTTTGCGGCATTGGCTGCAATGGCAGTGAGACAGCGCTTTAGGTTGTGACAAGACCCGATACTTGACGGCGCCGCAAAGGCAGCTGCCCTGGAAGGCATCAGTCATTCAGGGGGGATACCTTGTATTGAGAAGGCCGCAAATTTAAACAGCCAGTGTTGTCGTTGTCGACCGACGCTTTCTGGTTGTTTTCTGCCTGTCGTAAAAGGCTATAGTCGGCCCAAAGTAGACACTCTGAAGCATCTCTCGTCTCTGGGCCGCTTTACTTGTCAGTAGGGTTTGTCGCCGATGATGGCCGCGCGCTCCATCTTGCGATGGCAGGGCGGATAGTCCATCACTGCATAGTGCTGGGTGCAACGGTTATCCCATATCGCCACGCTGTTTTGCTTCCAGCGCCAACGGACTTGGTACTCGGGGTTGTAGGCCTGGCTAATCAGGTACTTCAGCAGGTCGACGCCTTTTTGGTTGTAGTCCTGGCCGACACGGACGCGTCCCTGGCTGTGGTAGTTCACGAAGTGCGTCGCGTAGGCATTGACGAAGAGCACCTTTTCGCCGGTTTCGGGATGGGTACGCACTACCGGATGCTCGGCATCGGGGTATTGAGCCTTCATCGCCAAGCGCTTTTCCTTCGGCATGGCGGCAGCGAAGGAAGCGTTGAAGCTGTGGCTGGCGATCAAGCTGTCGATTTCCTGCTTCACATCGATTGGCAGTTTTTCATAGGCCATCACCATGTTGGCCCACATGGTGTCGCCTCCGGTGGGTGGGCATTCGATACAGCGCAACACAGCGCCCATCGGCGGCGACTCCCGCCAGGTGGCATCGCAGTGCCACGCATTCTCGTAGCGATCCGCCGGATTCTCCGGGGTCTTGTAGATTTGCACGAGACCGGGGGCTTCCGGGTGGCTGGGGAGCATCGGATGGGTTTCGAGCTGGCCGAGGCGCAGGGCAAATGCTTCGTGATCGCGGCGTGAGAGCTTGTCCAGATCCTGATCGCGCAGGAACAGCACCTTGTATTTCAATAGTGCCGCATACACTTCGTTGAACAAGCCGTCGTCGCGCACTGCGTCGCCCAGATTCACGTTGTGCAGTTCCGCGCCGATGGCACAGGTCAATTGTTCGACTCGCATTGCGTCTCCATTTCGATGGTTCTTGGCCGGGTCGTGGGCAGGCAGGAGAAATCGTGCCTTGATAGACGGCGGCGCTTGTTATTGTTGATCCGGTCTTTGCAGGTGCGGCAAGGCGGGAGATGGGTATCCGGCGCATGTACTGGCCTCTCTCAGTTAAGAAGGGACCGCGGACCCATAGTAGGAAGCGCGAGAGTCATGCCATGGGCATGGCGGGACATTTTCTTCGCTTATTGGGACACAGCAGGCGGGTTAAAGCGGTGGTGTTGCCTTGCTCTCTCGATAGCAGGCAGCCCAATCGGAAGGTGTCTTGCCAAACTGACTGCGAAACCAGCGTGAAAAATCACCGGCAGAGGAAAAACCGAGAAGTTCGGCAACTTCATACAATCGGCGTTTGCTGTTAGCCAGATACTCTTCGGCGAGTTCAGCACGCACAGCATTGATGATCGTTGTGACACTCTCTCCCTCGGTCGCCAGGTGTCGGTTAAGGGTGCGTCGATGCATGCCAAGATGCTGGGCAACCCCGTCGACAGAACACAGTCCGCTTGGCAGCAGCATCTTGACGATCTGGCGTACGCGCTGCGCCGGTTCGTCGCGCAGGTTAGCCAATTGCATGTCCAGCGTTCGCTTCACCTCGCGATGCAACGCGGGGTCAGCCGCGGGAATGGGCATGTCCAGGTCGCGCGCGCGGCAAACAATGGCGTTGAATTCCTGGGAAAACTCGATAGCGGCCCCCAGCACTCGTTGGTGCACTTCAAGGCTGGAAGGGCGCTCGTGAGTAAAACTGACCCTGACCGGGCGAAACGTATTGCGCGTCAGTACGCTCAACGTCCGCAGGCCAATGCCTGTCGACTGTTCGATAGCCTGGCGCCAGACACCGTGCCCACCCTGCATATTCACACCCACATGTAGCAGCACCAGGTCGCCTGCGTCTTCAAGTCGCAACTGCACCCCGGCGTTATGCAGACGCATGTACCGCGCACACGATTGCAAGGCGGCACGAAGTGTTGGTTCTTCGCGGATGAGCAACGCCAGCATGCCGAAATTGGACAGGTGTCGCGTTTCCGCGAGCAACAACCCGAAGGCCTCCTGGCCGGACAGGCGGGCTGATTCCTCCAGCAGCCAACCCACCGAATCGATGCTGATCATGATATTCGGATCGTCGAGGACACTGGCCGGCAACTTGGCCAAACGCAGCATACGAAAGGGATCGAGCCCCACTGAACGGGCAACCTGCTCATAGTCGGTAAGGCTGGCACTTCGCGTCAGGGTATACATGTGTCCCCGTGTCCCAATTTCACAAGATTGTGTCCTGCGCAGCTTAGTGCAGGACGCCTTGTCACGGCTACCTTCAGGCCAACAACCAAAAAAGGATGGAGGTAGATAAATGAACAAGCGCCCCGCTATGCGCGTCTGTCAGAAGCAAGTGGCAATAGAGCGATCGGACGCCGACGATCCCGATGCATTCAATCACTGCTTTGCCGAACTCAACGGTATTCGCATGCATTACATCGACGAGGGGCAGGGCCCGCTCGTCATTCTGCTGCACGGTTTTCCTTATCTTTGGTACATGTGGCGGCGCCAGATCGGGGCGTTGGTCGAGGCCGGGTATCGAGTCGTGGTCCCCGATCAGCGGGGGTTTGGGCAAACCGATCGACCCGATGCCATCGAAGCCTATGACATGAGTCAGGCAGTCGGCGACATGGTGGGCTTGATGGCGACTCTGGGCGAAACGTCAGCGGTGATCATTGGGCACGACTTGGGTGCCTGGGTGGCCCAGGCGGCGGCCATGCTGCGGCCGGATCTGTTCCGTGGCCTGGTGATGCTCAATACGCCGGTGCCACCGCGTGGCAAGATCAAGCCGACCGTAGCTTTGCAGGCAATGGCCAAGGGCAGGGTGTATCACCACCTGTATTTCCAGCAGCTCGAAAAGCCGGATCGCGAATTGGCCTGCGACCCGCGCAAGACCTTGCGTAGTGTTTTCTATTCGATTTCCGGCAGTGCTGTCGGCGCTGAACGCTGGCGTCTGTTCGTCGAGCCAGGTGAGCCCATTCTCAACGCCTTCACGGAACCGAAGGGCGAGTTCCCTTCATGGCTGAGCGAGCGGGCGCTTGATTACTACGTCGCCGAATATTCCCGCACCGGGTTTAGCGGTGCCCTGAACTACTACCGCTGTCGCGACCGGAACTGGGAAATCACCGCGTTTCTCGACGGTGCGGTGGTGCGCCAGCCAAGCCTGTTCATCGGTGGTGCTGCCGACCCTTCACTGGAACCGGTCGAAATCCGCGGTCTCTACGACCAGCTCGACACTTATTTACCCGGGCTGCAGAACAAGGTGCTGTTACCCGGCGTGGGTCATAGCGCCGCGGAAGAAAGCCCCGAACAGGTCAATGAACTGCTCCTAACGTATCTCGAACAGTTCTAACGATGAGGGCGAGCGCCTTGGCGCGCCCGCCCGATTCGCGATGTTCGCGGCAATACCTGTTACTCAGTTGAATGCCGTGAGGTCTTTCGGCGCGATGTCATGTTGCTCGCACCAGGCGAGATAACGCTTCAACCCGGACTTCCAGTTTTCGAGCGCGACGATGTTGTCGTTCCCGTCCAGGAACGCCAGATCGCCAGTCACGTGAACCAGCGTGAGCACATACCCATCTGCGCTTCCCGTGCTGACGACTTCAGGCGTGTGAGTCGATGCCGCCGTCTCGTACACGATGCTGCCAGGGCCGGCGATCCAGTCATGCTCCTTGTATTTCCACTGGCCTTCGATCGTGTAAACCATCACCGTCCCGGTGTGGTGATGCTTGGGCAGTTGCATGTCCAGCGGTGCCTTCATCATGACGATCCATTCACCCCGGATCGGGTCAAGTTTGAAGTACTTCAGCAGGACGTTTTCCGCATAGGGCGTAAAGGGTATCCACGGCAGCGATTCGCCATCGATGACTGCGGTGTCGACGTGTTCGTAGAGCATGTCTTTCTCCATTGATGCGGTTCAGGTCGAGTATTCGTCGGCAGCCAAAGCCGCCCGACCATCTCTGATGGTCGGGTGCTCCGGATTTTCTGAAGGGGGTGTCGGGATCAGGTGAGCGGGGTGCCCGCGAGAGTCGCGCGTAGCATCTTTCTTGGCGCATTGCCGTAGTCAGCAACTGCGTAGTGCTGGACTTGCAAGTTGTCCCACATGGCAATCGTGTTGGTTCGCCACTTCAGACGTACCTGGTACTCGGGAATCGCGGCCTGCGACGTCAGGTAGTTCATCAGGTGATGAGCCTCGGGCATGAAGTCCTGGCCGTAGCGGATATCCTCGAAGTTGAAGAAATTCGAGAAATGGGTGGTGAACGCGGAGTTGACGAACAGCACCTTTTCGCCTGTTTCGGGATGAACAAGCACCACAGGATGTTCAGCGGCGGGATTCTTCGCGGCCATGGCGTGACGTTGTTCACGTGGCAACTGGGCACCAAAGGAATGCTCGGCACTGTGCTTTGCGTACAGACCTTCGATCCGTTGTTTGACCGCTTCGGGCAGGTTTTCGTAAGCCATGACCATGTTGGAGAACAGGGTGTCGCCGCCGGATTCAGGGCCCTGCTCGCAGCGCAATATCGCTCCGCGAGGCGGCGCTGGCTTGAAGGTGACATCCGTGTGCCAGAGGTTTTCTCGGCTGGCCTTTTCGACAAAACTCTTGGGCTTGTTCGGGTCAAGGTTGCGATAAAGCATCAGCAACTTGTCCGCCTCCGGATGGCTCGGCGCCAGGGGATGACCTTCCAGTTCGCCGAATTGCGCGGCGAAGTGCTGTTGCTCCAGGGGAGAAATGTCCTGATCGCGAAAGAACAGCACTTTGTGCTTCAACCACAGCGCCCGGATTTGTGCGATCAGTTCGGGATCCCGGGTAGCGTCGGCCAGGTTGATGTTGCTCAGTTCGGCACCGATGGCGGGGGAGCAAATCTCCACCTTGATCGAATGCTGACGCACTGACGACCGAATAATGGCGGGTGCCGAGTGGGGAAGTGGTGAAGGAGTGTCTTGGGTTGTGGCGACTGTTGTCATTGTTTTCTCCAATCCGGGCTTGTACAGCGGTGCGCAAATGTGTGCATCCGGCATAAGTAACTGGCCCCTGCCAGCGGGGCAGAGGTACCGGTCCTATAGTAGGTAGCGCGGGCGCAATGCCATGGGCTTGGCGGGACAGTTTCTTCGCATGCTGGGACACTGGCAGAGAGGACATCGAACAATAGTGCGAGGGAGGGCGCACGGTGTAGTTGCATTCTGCTACGCAGGGTGTCGCTTCTTGACTGATCGATATCAGGCAAGCATGCCGCCATTGGAGATTCGCACACGATGGCGGCGACAATTATTTTTGTCACTACAATGAAGTGAAATCGAAAGGAGCTCCGCCCGAACGCGTGGTGCTCTGGCCCAGGAAGTTTGCACCCCGCAGGTACTTTTCAGCGAGGAAGGACGTATGCCAACCCCCGTAGAACAGAAGCGGGCGCGGATTCTCGACCCCGTCGACCGCGTCACCGAGGTGATCTTCGGCCTGCTCATGGCGATGACGTTCACGGGGACGATCAGCGTGGCGACCTCGGGCCAGGAGGCCGAACGTACGATGATGTTCGCCGCGCTCGGTTGCAATCTTGCCTGGGGGCTCGCCGACGGGGTGATGTATCTACTCAGGGCATTGGTCGACCGCACGCGCAAAAGCACGTTGTTCGAAAAACTCGCCAGGGCGGACGCGGCCACCGGGCAGGCGCTGGTGGCGGGGGCATTACCGTCGCACGTGGCGGCAGCCGCCAAGACCGAGACCCTTGAATTGTTACGCAGCCGCCTGGTCGAGTACCCGGCCACGGCAGTGCAGTCGGGCCTCGGCTGGGAAGATTTCAAGGGGGCATTGGGCGTTTTTCTGCTGGTGGTGTTATCGACCTTTCCACTCGTCATACCTTTCCTGTTACTCGAACAGACGGCGCTCGCCGTTCGTTTATCCAATTTGATCGGGCTCGTGGTGCTGTTCATCGCGGGTTGGATATTGGCGCGGTACGCAGGCGCAAAGCCGTGGCAAGGCGGGATTGCGCTGGCGGTCACTGGCGCATTGCTGATCGCCGCGATCATCGCACTCGGCGGATGAAGACGAGAGGCGGGCACGGCCAATCCGCGGCTGCCCACTAAGCCAAATTGTGCTGTACACCAAGGGGTTACAGTTCTATGAGCGATTCGAACTCTTCACCTTCCACCCCGGAACCGGGTCGTATTGCCCGTCGGGAAACAGGCGCCAATCAGAGCGCCTGGATCCGCTGGCTGCCGGGGCTGAACACCCTGCGCCACTATCAAATAGCCTGGCTGCGAAATGACATCGTCGCCGGGCTCGTGCTGACCACCATGCTGGTGCCGGTGGGTATTGCTTACGCTGTGGCCTCGGGCGTCCCGGGCATTTATGGCCTCTACGCGACGATCATTCCACTGCTCGCCTATGCGTTGTTCGGCCCCAGCCGGATTCTGGTGCTGGGACCGGATTCCTCGCTGGCCGCAGTCATCCTTGCCGTCATCCTGCCGCTGTCGGGCGGCGACCCGTATCGGGCCGTCGCCCTGGCGGGAATGATGGCGATTGTGTCGGGGCTGGTCTGTATCCTGGCGGGCATAGCGCGCCTGGGCTTCATCACGGAGCTGCTCTCCAAACCGATCCGCTACGGGTACATGAACGGTATCGCACTGACCGTATTGATCAGCCAACTGCCGAAAGTCTTCGGTTTCAAGATCGAGTCCGCCGGGCCTCTGAGGAACCTGTGGGCGATCGCCTCCGGGGTGATGGAGGGAAAAAGCAACTGGATCACGTTCGCGGTCGGCGTCGCCACGTTGGTGGTGATCCTGTTGCTCAAGGGGCACAAACGCATTCCGGGTATTTTGATCGCCGTGGCCGGCGCAACCATCGTGGTCGGTGTGCTGGAGCTTGGCACGAAATACGGCGTATCGGTCCTCGGCACGCTTCCACAAGGCATGCCGGCGTTTGCCATTCCGTGGATTACCCAGGCCGATATCGTCCCGATCGTGATCGGAGGCTTCGCCGTGGCGATGGTTTCGTTTGCTGACACTAGCGTGCTGTCGCGCGTCTATGCGGCGCGCTCGCGTACTTACGTTGACCCGAACCAGGAGATGGTCGGGCTCGGCGTTGCCAATCTGGCGGCGGGGTTTTTCCAGGGCTTTCCCATCAGCAGCAGTTCGTCACGCACACCTGTAGCCGAGGCCGCCGGCGCTAAAACCCAGTTATCCGGGGTCGTCGGAGCGCTGGCTGTGGCCTTGCTGCTGATGGTGGCGCCGAACCTGTTGCAGGACTTGCCCAACAGCGCGCTGGCCGCGGTGGTGATTGCATCGGCCATCGGCTTGATCGAGGTCGCTGACCTGCGCCGTATCTATCGCATTCAGCCCTGGGAGTTCTGGCTGTCCATCGCCTGCACCGTCGGCGTTGCTGTGTTCGGCGCCATTGAGGGTATCGGCCTGGCCATCCTGCTCGCGGTGATTGAATTCCTGTGGGACGCCTGGCGCCCGTACTCAGCCGTGCTGGGGCGTGCCGATGAGGTTCAGGGTTACCATGACATCACGCGCTTTCCCGATGCGCGACTCATCCCCGGCCTGGTCTTGTTTCGCTGGGATGCACCTTTGTTTTTCGCCAACGCCGAGTTGTTCAATGAACGGGTGCTGGACGCGGTGGCGACGTCGCCGACGCCGGTGCGCTGGATTGTCATTGCGGCAGAACCGATGACCAGTGTGGACGTGACGTCTGCCGATATGTTGGCGGAATTGGACGAAACCTTGCGCAACGCGAGCATCGAGTTGTGTTTTGCCGAGATGAAAGACCCGGTCCAGGACAAACTGAAGCGATTCGGGATTTTCACGCAGTTTGGCGCCACCGCGTTTTTCCCCACGATAGGCACTGCCGTCAACAGCTACCTGGCGACGTATGCGGTGGATTGGGTCGTCCGCGAGGACGAGGAACACTGAGCGTAACGCTTGATTTTGGCGGCTATCAACGACCGTCTCGCCTTGCAGGACGGTCTAAGTGGTCCTATCGTCGGATTTCAGGTGCTACACCGGTTGGGTGGTTGAGAATGAAGGATGCAAGAAGACTTTCCCCTGGACATCCTCGGCGAGCGGACTGATTGGCGAGCGAGACGACCGAGTGTTTTTGAATTGGAGGAACATCATGATTCGCAAGCACTGCTTGATGGCCCTGGCGACACTGATTGTCGCCGCTGGTGTGCAGTGGGTGTCGGCGCCCGCGTACGCAACTGAACAGGGAGAGCAACGGCGCGAAGCGCGGGATACCAGGCAGACAGGGCGCTCCGATGCACGTCAAACCAAATATGATTGCCGCAAGGACAATGACAAGAGCAATGCAAACTGTCGCCAGGACAAGCGCAGCAGCAAGCAGGACACACGCCGCACGGCTCGGGACATCAAATATTGATGGCTGAGATAAATCCCGTTCTCAACGGGATTTATCAGGGATGGATTTGTGGTTGCACTTGAAGCGGCTGCTACTGGCGGGTTTGGCTTGCCAAAACGGTCAGTTGCAGCGCGTTTATGTGTGTCGCCTTACAGCAACGATATCGGGTAGCTGACAAACAGCCGGTTTTCGTCAAATTCATTGGTGCTGAAATTTTTCCGGATACTGGAGTTTCGCCATTTGACGCTCAGGTTTTTCAAGGCTCCAGACTGAATGACATAGGCCAGTTCCGACTCCCGACCCCATTCCTTGCCATCGGTGAAAGCACCCGTGTGCACGTTATCGCCACTCAAATAACGATTCATCATGGTGAGTCCGGGGATGCCGACGGTGGCGAAATTGAAATCGTGACGAACCTGCCAGGAATGCTCTTGGGCGTTATCGTAGCTGGAGTTATAGCTGTCGTTCGCCAGCGTGCCGCCACTGGCACCATTGACCCGCATCCACGCGGTATCTCCGGTCAGCTTTTGCAAGCCAACATAAAACGTACTGCCCCCCAGTTTTGCAGATAACAGGCCAAACATTGTTTTGTTGTCCATGTCTCCGGCCAGGCTGGCACCGTTTTCCTTGCCGGTGAAAAAGCCCAGATTGGCGCCCAGTGTCCAGTCACCCACAGGTTGGCTGTGATTGAGGCTGAAGTATTGTTGCTGATAGATGTCCTTGAGTTCGTCGTACCAGAGCCCAACCGTAGTGCGCTTGTCGTTGAAGGTGTATTCACCGCCGCCGAAGTTAAAACGGTCGGAAGTAAACGCCGCTTTGCCGTTCATGGACATGTCTTCCATGCTGGCGTCGTTGCGCGGGCTGTTTTGCCTGATTTGACCGCCATATAACGCCAGCCCGCCAATTTCCTGGGAGGTGATCTGAGCGCCACGAAAGGTTTGCGGCAACGAACGGCCATCATCTGAACGCAGGATGGGCAGCGTACTGACCCATTCTCCGACTTTGACCACCGTTTTTGAAACCTTGGCCTTGGCGGCAACGCCCAGGCGTCCAAAGTTGTCAGCAGGGCGCCCATCATCATGGATAGGCAGAAGTTGCGTGCCGCCCGTGCCTTTGCCTCCGTCGAGCTTTTGCGAATAAAGCCCCAGTACATCGACACCGAACCCTATGGGGCCTTGGGTATAGCCGGAGCGGGCATCGAGGATAAAGTTTTGCGTCCACTCCTCGGCTTTGTTCTGTGGCGCGGCCCTGTTTGGGTAGGCGGGATTGACGAAGTTGCGATTGATGTAGGCGTTGCGCAGATTGAGGGTAGCGGTAGCACCCTCGACAAAACCGCTATTTTCGTCGGCATGAACGACTGCTACCGAGCCGGCGCTGAGTGCCAGGGTCAGGCTGATCAATGAGTAATGAGCAGGTACGTTGCAGCGAAAAATAGTGTGGCGCATGGTGGTTTTCTCGCAGTGAATTATTATTTTTTTTGGCGGTTTTTGTGGCCCACACCTGAATTTCAGGCGCAGGCGGCCCTGGCAACCATCAGCCGGGAGGCCGCCGTGTAAGCGTCTAGCGATCAGCTGTGTCGGGGCGTGGGCAACTAGCGACGCAGCAGGTCATCAATGGCGCGGAGTGCGAGGGGATAACCGTCCGCACCCATGCCGCAAATCACCGCGTTCACTACGCCAGACATGATTGAGTGGCGATGCAGTTCGTCCCGTGCATGGATGTTCGACAGGTGCAGTTCAATCAGTGGTGCGTCGATCAACTTCAGGGCGTCCAGCACCGGAATCGAGTGAAACGAAAAGCCGGCCGGGTTGATGATCAAGGCCGCGCCTTGCTCGAAGGCCTCCTGAATCCAGTCGACCATTACGCCCTCATGGTTGGTCTGGCGAAAGTCGCATACCAGGCCAAGTTCCTCGGCGAGCATTTCTGTACGTTGCCGGATTTGATCGAGCGTGGTGTGCCCGTAAATGTGCGGCTCACGACGACCCAGCAAGTTCAAGTTAGGGCCGTTAAGGATGAAGACGGTGCGGTTCATGGTCGTCCTGGTGCGTTATTTGGAAAGAATGGCGGCAGAAGTGGTATCGACAGCGTCTGATGCGGCGACGGCATTGAGGTCGACGCCGCGGGTTTCAGGGCCGATGACGATCATTGCCAGCGAGATCAGGTTGATCACGGCGCACAGCGTCACCAATGGCCACGGCGAGTTGTTCGACTGGCTCATCAGCCAGACCGCGATCATCGGCATCGGGCCACCGATCACCAGGTTGGCGCCGGTGTAGGCCAGGGCGGAGCCGGAGTAACGGACCTGGGTCGGGAATGCTTCGGCGAATGCCACCGGCTGGATGCCGCTCTGGAACTGGGTAAAGCCCAAAAACAGCCCCATGATCGCCATGATCGCGGTGACGTTTTGCGTGTTGAGGATCGGGAAGTAGACGAACAGGATCAGCAAGGTCATGCACGAGCCCAGGGCCAGCGCCTTTTTACGGCCCCAGCGATCCGACAGATAACCACCGGCTAGCGCACCGAAAATCGCGCAGACGTTGGCGACCATGAGGGACATGAAGCCCATCGATTGGCTCATGCCCAGATGCTTGGTCAGGTAGCTCAGGGAAAAAATCACGATCAAATAGAACAGCGCAGCGGGCGAGCAGAAAAACAGCATCAAGCGCAGGATGGTTTTGTAGTGGCTGCCCAGTGCGGATTTGAGCGGGCTTTTTTCTTTCTTCGCTGGCGTCTTTTTCAGAGCCACGAACGCCGGGGTTTCATCGACCTTCAACCGGATGAAAATCGCGACCACCACCAGTACGAAACTCATCAAGAAGGGGATTCGCCAGCCAAAACTTTCAAACTGCTCACTTGAAAGCGTCGCTGCCAGGCCCATCAACACGCCGTTGGCCAATATCTGGCTGAGCGGTGAACACAACCCGAGCATGCCGGAATAACGCCCTCGGCGTTCGGGGGATGCGTGCTCCAGGGCCATCAGTTGCGCCCCGGTGGACTCACCGCCCAACGCGAAGCCTTGAATGATCCGCAGCAGCACCAGCAGGATCGGCGCCCAGATACCCACCTGGCCATAAGTAGGCAACAGGCCCATCAATACCGACGCCAACCCCATCATGGTCACTGTAGCCAGCATCAGGTTGCGTCGACCGAGTTTGTCACCCAGGTAACCGCAGGTGATGGCACCCAGTGGCCGCGCTGCCAGGCCAACGCCGAACGTCGCCAGCGAAGCCAGCAGCCCCGCGGTCGGCTCCATGGCCGGGAAGAACAACTTGGGCAAAATGGTCGCCGACACCGCGCCATATAGCGTGAAGTCAAACCATTCCAGGGCGGTGCCAATGGTCGCGGCGGTCACTGCTTTGCGAGGCATGCGCAAATCATGAGTCTCGTTACTGGTCGTGCTCATAGAGGTGCTCGTCATTGTTTTTATGGTTATGGATTACCCACACGATCCTGCTCGGGCAAAGGCTTTGGCAGGACGCGTCGAAGTGAGTAGACGTTAGCGCATCCTGCTTGCAGAATAATTATCGAAATCCAGATAAATTAATAAGCCAGCCTTATGGATAAGCCTTATGGAACTGCGTCACCTGAAAGCCTTTGTCGTGGCGGCCGACCTGCAACACTTCAGCCGGGCTGCCGAGCAGTTGGGCATTGCCCAACCGGCACTCAGCCAATTGATGCGCACGCTTGAGTCCGAACTGGGCCTGGCACTGTTTCGCCGGGAAAATCGCGGTGTGACGTTGACGGCTGCTGGCGAGGCGTTTCTGCCTCACGCGCGCCAATCCATCGATTCCAGTGAACTGGCGGCGGCAGCGGCGCGACGTGCCCGGCGTGGAGAAGTGGGCGAGATCAACATCGGTTACCACTCGGCGTTGTTCGAGGCCAATTTGCCGCAACTGCTGCGCCATTACTTCAGCTCGTTTCCCGAGGTCAAAGTGTCGCTGGTGGATGCGGGTATTCGTATGCAGTTCGACATGTTGCTCGATCATAAACTCGACCTGGCCTTTGCCAGGGTGTTCAAGGATCACCTGCCCGACCGGTTGCGCACCCACCATTTCAGCCAGTCCAGGCTCGTTCTGTTGATCCCGGACAACCATGAACTGGCGGAAAATTTTACCGGTGAACTCGCGACATTGCGGCACGAGAAGTTCGTATTTCTTCAGGACGTTGCCGGCATTGGCCTGACGTCTCACACACTCCAGGCCTGCCGGCAAAATCAACTGCATCCCAAAAACATCATGTACGTACCGTCGCTGATGAGTATTCCTGGATTGGTCGCAGCTGGCATCGGCCTGAGCATCGTGCCGGAAACCATGACCCGGTTAACCATGCCTGGTATACGGATAGTGCCGCTGGATCAGCCGGAAATGGTCAGTGAACTGTCGCTGATTTCCCGAATTGACGAGCGTTCCAGTGCGGTGCTGCATTTTATCGAGGAGGCTCATGGGTGGGGGTAACCTTGCCCTAAGGGCCTTTCGACTTTCATTCGTTTTCGATAGTAAAGTGTCGGCCAATGCCTTGGCTGATCCGGGATAACCGATGTCTCAACGCCGCTCAACGTTGATTGCCCTGTTGGTAGCGGTCACGTTCTTTATGGAAAATCTCGACGCCACCGTGATCGCGACCGCGCTGCCTGACATGGCCAGGACGTTTGGTGTGCCGGCGGTGGATGTGAACATTGGCATGAGCGTCTATATGCTCGCGGTTGCGGTGTTCATCCCCATCAGCGGCTGGCTGGCTGATCGCTTCGGTTCACGCTTTATATTCAGTTCGGCGATCGTGCTGTTTTGTCTGTCTTCATTGCTGTGTGGGTTGAGTGACAGCCTGCCAACCTTTGTCGCCGCGCGCGTGCTGCAGGGCATCAGCGGAGCGATGATGGTACCGGTCGGGCGCCTGGCAGTGCTTCGTACGACCGAGAAGAAAGACCTCGTGCGAGCGATCTCGGTTATTACCTGGCCCGGTCTGGTCGCACCGGTTCTTGGCCCCCCGTTGGGTGGTTTCATCGTCACCCACGCTTCCTGGCCGTGGATTTTCTACCTCAATCTTCCGCTGGGCGTGTTGGCCATGATTGCCGCGCTCGTCTTGATTCCCAAGCGAGACCCTGTCATTGCCCGGTCTTTCGATTTCAGTGGTTTTCTGCTCGTTGCTGGCGCCAGCGCCGCGCTGCTGTTTGGTGTCGAGCTGCTGGGGCAAAGCCGTGCCAATGTGTGGCCGGCACTGTCACTCGGTTGCGCAGGCGTGATGCTCGGTGTCTTAGCCTGGCGACATCTGCGTCGGCAGGACCAACCGTTACTGGCGCTGGATGTCTTGGGAGTCCGCACCTTCAGTGTCTGCCTGTGTGGCGGGTCGATTTTTCGGATCGCCATCAGCACCTTGCCGTTTCTCCTGCCGCTGATGTTTCAACTGGCCTTCGGTCTTTCTGCGTTGGATGCGGGGTTACTGGTGTTGGCTGTCTTTGCGGGCAATCTGGCCATGAAGCCGTTCACCACGAGGGTGATGCAACGCTTCGGATTTCGCCCGGTGCTGATGATCAACGGCATCCTCGGCGTAATGGCCATCGCGGCCTGTGCGTTGCTGGATGAGCGCATGAGTTGGGCGTTGGTCTTGTTCATTCTGTTTGTCGGTGGCTTGTCACGGTCCATGCAATTCACCGCGTTCAACACGTTGGGTTTTGCCGATGTCCCAAAGGAGCAGATGAGCGATGCGTCGACCCTGTTCAGTATGTTCTTCCAGCTGAGCATGGCGATGGGGGTTGCCACGGGGGCGCTGCTGCTACGGCTCGCGATGAACATTCATGGCAATAACGGCCACGCAGAGACGGTCGACTTTCAGCTGACGTTCCTGTGTGTGGCGGTGATTGCAGGGATTGCTTTGCTGGACAACCGGCGATTGCCACCGAAGGCGGGTGAGGCGGTGTTGCAGCGCGCATGAACAGGGGAAAATGCCCACGGTGTTGAGCGTTTGCATCTCAACACCGTGCCTGCATCGTTAGAAGTCGAAGAACACCGTTTCCGATTCGCCTTGCACATGAATGTCGAAGCAGTAGGCCAACTTGCCATCAACGGTACAGCGCCTGGCAATCAGGGATTCGCGCCGATGGGGTTGTTCGATCAGATTCAATACGGGGTCCACGGCATTCGCCTCGGGTTCATCGTCGAAGTACAGGCGGGTCTGCAAGTGGATGTTGATACCCCGGGCAAACAGCGCCACGTTGATATGCGCGGCCATGGCAACGCCTGAGGCATTTTTCAGCGTGCCCGGCTTTATGGTTTTGATCGTCCATTCACCGATATCTGTCGTGGCGGTGCGGCCAAAACAGTTGAAGGGTTTTTCCAGGTCGTAAGCCGTGTCGAAGTCGCCTTCGTGATTCGCCTGCCAGAACTCCAGAAACGCGTCACGAATCAGGTGGCCGTTGCCGTCATACACCTGGCCCATCAATAAAATGTGCTCACCTGGCGCGTCAGGTTTAGCCATGTGGTTCCAGATTTCCTGTTCGCGCGGCGCGTTGCCGGCCGCCTCCAGCGCCAAGCCGATATGGACATAAGGGCCGGCCGTTTGCGACGGGGTTTCAGGCAGAAGTTGAACGGGCATGTGCAGGCCTCCTCAGCGGTTTTCGAAGTGGGTCTTGCGCTGGCCGCGCAGGACGATATCAAAACGATAAGCCAGGCAATCCATTGGATTGGCCATGCTCATATCCAGCTTGGCGATCAAACTCTGCACCGCTTCCTGATTCGAAATCGACTTGACGATGGGGCACATCGGGATGAGCGGATCACCTTCGAAATACAGCTGAGTAATCAAACGCGTGGCAATTGACGGACCACTGATGGAGACGTGGATATGGGCCGGTCGCCAATCGTTGGGGCCGTTGCGCCATGGGTAGGGGCCGGGTTTGACGGTGCGGAAACGGTAGTTGCCATCGCGGTCCGTCAACGCTCGGCCAACCCCGCCGAAATTCGGGTCAAGGGGGGCCAGGTAACTGTCTTTTTTATGCCGATAACGGCCGCCGGCATTGGCCTGCCACATCTCCACCAACGTGTGAGGGATCGGCTTGCCGTACTGATCACACACTCGACCTGCGACGATGATTCGCTCTCCGATCGGCAGGCCACCATGATTGAAGTTCAACAGCAGATCGTTATCGTGCTGACCCAGCTTCAGATGGGAAAAATCCGGGCCGCTGGTTTCGGATAATGACTGGGGGATGCTTACCAGTGCCTGGCGGGGAGATCGCAGGATGGATGTCTTGTAGTCCGGTGTCAGGGCTTTGGGATGCCAATTACGGTCACGGATGACGAAGCGGCTGTCGTGCGCATCAGACATGTCGTTTTTCCTATTGTTATGGTTGGAGGCAGAGACTGCGTTGGCAGCGACTCGACACCCAGTTTCCGCTGATGCGGCCCAACCCAAAATTGAAAAAAACGACCTTATCCATGTCCAAATGGTTATGGATATTCTCCGTCACGATATTCCTGGCCAACCTCGCGCAAGGCCTCCACGCACCATTGCGCCGCGGGTGTCACCGGCAACGCAGGGTTTGTGCATAGCCCCACGGAACCGCCTGGCTCACGCATCCCCAGATCCAGCTCCACCAACTCTCCTTGCCGCAAATCCTGCCTGACCGCATCAAGTGGTGCGACCCAGATGGCCTGGCTGCATTGTACGTAGCGCCGGCTCAGGGCTATCGACAGGGTTTCCAGGCGTTGGCGTGAAGGCGTTATCCCGTGTTGCACAAACAGACTGTCGGCGAACTGGCGGATGGTGGTCCCCGCCGACGGCAATACCAGCGGATAGCGTTCGAGGTTTTGATGCCCCGCTGGATCGGCGAGCACCGGATGGCCAGTGCGGACCACCAGGGTCATGGACTCGCTGTAGAGATGTTCGAACGCCAGCCCGGAAATAAAGGGGCTATCGGTCATTCTGCCCACCACCAGATCCAGTTCACCGACACGCAGTCGGGACAGCAAATAGGCACTTGGCCCGGTCACGACACTGACCACCAATGCGGGGTGCCTGTCGTGTAAGCGGCAGACAACTTCAGGCACCAACTGACTTTCGACGGTGGACAGTACGCCGAGCTGCACGGTAATGGGCTCATGTACACCAGAGCGCAAACTGTTAACCCCTTCGCGCAGCGATTGCACACTCGGTCCTGCGTATCGCAAAAAAGCCACGCCGGATTCGGTCAGCGTCGAGCCTTTTTTACCCCGTTCAAACAGTGTGGCTTCCAGCAGGGTTTCCAGTTCCTTTAGCGTCTTGGACAGTGCCGGTTGGCTGATTGCCAACTTGTCGCAAGCACGTGCGAGGCTGCCCTGGCGCGCCACCTCGAGAAAACACACCAGATGACGGAATTTGATGCGGGTATCGATGTTCAATCGGGGGGCTCTGCCTTCTTGGTATGGCACCCATTAGTGCTGGATGCGAAGCGTTAGAGCAGCTATACGGAGCTGCGCTGTTTTAATGTCGCTATTCGAGCCCGTGTTTGTCCAGTTGCTGAAGCCACGTATTCACCACCCTGCGATCCAGCTCCTCCCAATCCGCCATGCCCAACACCCGCATGGTGTTCAACCCGCGTAAATAACCGCGCAACTGATGGGCGGTGTCTCGGACAAGCTCCGGGTCGGACGCGTTTTCGCCCAACAGAACGCTTTCGTACTGGATCAGGTAGTCGGCCACCCGGTCACGGAAGTCGGGCAAAACGGCATCGCGAATCAGGTCAAAAGTTCTCAAGGAGAGATCCTCATCAATCTTTTCCAGTTGTGATTGAGTGCGCATTCGTCTGCCCGGCGCACAACTATTGTTAGAAGTAATAGTGACCATTACGAAACGCAAGTTCTGATTTGTCGGAAATAGTCGGAAAATCGCGTCCATCGAACACGCCGCTCAAGAAATTCAGGCGATGAGACATTGACCCGATGGCAATGGCGGCGCCCTTGAGGCTGTTCCGTTGCTGGATGAACCGAACCGTTTATTTTCAGGATGAGCCCGATGCGCCGTTTATTCGTACCCGTCATGGCGTTTGCCTCTTTGTTGCTCGCCGGTTGTGCGTCGGCGCCGAACGATCCGACGCTGACCTTGCAGACCAGCAAGACCCCAGCTCAATACGCTGACTGCGTCGTGCCGAAATTGCAGGGCAATGCGTTGACCCCGACTGTCTCGCAGACCCAGCGCAGCTACCGGATCGTGGTGCCGAGCAAAATCTCGACGGATAACGTACTGGAAGCCTACAAGGCCGGGAACGGCGGCAAGGTGTTCATCTACGAGCGGCATCTGCTGGCTTTGAACTTGCTGCCTTCGAGTTTTCAACGCGCTGCACAGGATTGCATCTGACCCTGACTCGTAAACGCTTTTCACCGTGCTCCTTTGGTTGGCCGCAACCAACCAATTCTTAGCCCCGCACCGCATTCGGTGGCGGGGCTTTTTTTGTCTGAGAATGCTCATGGTGAGTTCAAACCAGTCAATTGTCTGTTGGGCCGAACTCAATGCTGAAGATTTTTGATGAACCGCTTAAAGGCTGTTTTGATCGTGACGGGGCGGGAAAGCTATGGATTAGATCAACGACCGCCAAGAACGTGCCTACTTCGCCACCGCATTGAGGAGCACGCCGTACGACTGGAGGAACTCCACCGTGCCGTGGAAGATAAGGCCCACGCCCATGGCCGAGACAAAAAAACCGACGATGCGGGTCGCGGCGTCGATGCCTTGCGGGCCGATCTTTTTCAATATGCCCTTGGCGTAGACCAGTGACAGGTAGGTGGTGAACATCGTGGCGCAGATGGCCAGGGCCACGACGGCGAACGACATCACCGCGCGATTGGAATCCTTGATTGTGCTGGTCAAGCCGATAACGGTAGCGATGGCGCCGGGGCCAAACATGATCGGCATGGCCATCGGGATGAAGGCAATGTCCTGGTCACCCTTGACGCTGCTGGGAATCAGGCTGCTGTTGGGCGAGGGGGCGAAAAGCTCGAAGCCGATTTTCATCAGGATCAACCCGCCGACCACCCGAATCATGCTCAGGGGCACCTCGAACAGACGCAGCAGCAGGTTGCCGAAAATCAGAAAAAAGAACATCAACAACAGCGCATAGAGGCACGCTTTGCGCGCTACTCGGCGCAACTCGGTGGCGTCCTTGTCATGTAGCAACCCCAAGAACACAGGAATGGCCTCCAATGGATTGATGATCGCCAAGAGGGTGGTAAACATTCCGAAGAACAGCGTGAGGTACGAGTTCATGGGGGCTGCCTGAGAAGGGGCTTGCGATTCACCCTAGCTGATCGGGAGGCAACTCACCTCGAACGGTGCCGAAAAAAAGCCGGACTTGCGGACGGGAGGTCTTCCGAGAGGCGCGCAACGTCGAATGGAGGCGGGGCAGGGCGCAAAAGCAGACTTGAAAATGAATACGGTACGAATTTTTAACGAAGTAACAACAACTGGAGTGATCTATTGAAGGGAGGTTGAACCTGACTTCCCCGCCTGCCGATACCCAGTGAGTGACCGATTGAAACGCACGACTTCATCCTCTATTGCAAAACGTTCGGTGTTCAGGAAAGTGGTGATTTGCTCTGGCGTCACCTTTGTTCTTCTGCTGATCGCCGGGGGGGATTGGCTGTATACGCCCCCAGAGCCTTATGTTCCGTTGAGTGCGCAGGACCCTGCGTCGGTATCGATGATCGCTGTGGGCGATCAAGGCAGCGGTGACCTGCAGCAGTGGCGGGTGGGGCGGGCCATGGAGCGAGTCGCCGCCAATGAGGGGCGACTGAACATGGTGGTGTTTCTGGGTGACAACTTCTACGGCAAGCCGTTAGCCAGCACCCACGACCTCAACTGGCAGACCCGATTCGAGCGTGTCTATTGGGGCCATTGGCTCAGTCATGTGCCGTTCTATGCGGTGCTGGGCAATCACGATTACCCGGCGTCGCAGCAGTATGAGATCGAATACGGACAGCAGCATAAGGGATCGGGCCGCTGGCAGATGCCGGCGAACTTTTACGTCAAGGATTTCGGTGACGTCGACGGGCGCCCCTTGGTGCGAATGGTGTTCCTCGACACGTCGGCACCGCGTGAAAGTTTGCAGCAGCAAATCGACATGATCGATCAGGCATTCCAGGCACCCGGTCCGGGTCCGGTGTGGCGGATCGCTGCGTCCCACCACCCGGTGCGCAATCAGGGGCAACATGGCGAGGAGTCGGATCTGGTTGCCAGGCTTCTGCCGGCCTTGCAACGCAACAATGTCGATCTGCTTTTGTCAGGCCATGATCACAATCAGCAATTACTGCTGCGCGCCGGGGAGCCCGCGTGGGTCATCTCCGGTGCGGGAGGGCAGAGACTTTATGCCCTGAATACACCTGCACCGGACAGCGCGTTCGCCGCATCACGGGCCGGGTTTGCCAAACTCGACCTGAATGCCCGTCAACTGCGTTTGGCTTATTACAATGATCGCGGTGATCTGGAAACCGATTATCGCTGGGCCAGAGACTGCCCATGGATGGCCAAGGGCTGTTTACTGCCCGGGGCGTCGCAAGGGAGCATCGCGCAGTCGTCACAATGACGGAAAACCGGGGCGCCAGTCATTTACGAGGCGCCAGCGCAGTGGTATCRGTCACGAATCTGCCCCCTCCAACTGACTCACCAGCCACTCACTGAAACTCTTCGCATTGCTCTCGCTGTCACGGTGGGTCAACAACGCCCAGTTCGGGCCGCGAATGGTTTGTTCCACCAAGGGTTGCAACAACCCGTCGGCGCACGCCTGCCGGCTCAGTAACTGGCTGACCAGGGCGATGCCAAGCCCCGCGCAGGCAGCGTCCAGCAGCAGGCCGGGGTCGGAGAAATTCAGCCCCTGATCTTGCTGGCCGACATCGATCCCGGCTTCCACCGCCCAATGGCTCCAGTCCATTTCCCGCTCGCCATGCAGGGTGCTGCGCTGTTCGCTCGCCAGCGCCAATTGGCTCGGATGGCAGGCCGGGAAGAGGCGGTCGGCGTGCAGCACTTTGAAGCTGCATTCGGCCTGGGAGCTGATGTCGTCGCGCACCGCAATGTCGATGGTCTGGGTGGTCATGTCCGGGACTTCATCGGCGCTGTAAATCCACAGGTCCACCTCCGGATGCTGACGGCGGAAGTCCCCCAAACGTGGCAACAGCCAATGACGCGCGAACGCCGGCGTGGTGTTGAGTACCAGTTGATTGGGTTTCTGGTATTGCCCGAGACGCCGAATGCCGACGGCCAATTGTTGCAGCAGTGCCTGGGTGGTGCTGAGCAGATCGTGGCCGGCATCGGTCAGGCTGACACTGCGACCGCTGCGAAAGAATAGGGGTTGTTCCAGGTACGCCTCAAGGCTGCGGATCTGCTGACTGATGGCCGACTGAGTGAGGTGCAACTCGTCGGCCGCCTTGTGAAAACTGCCCAAACGGGCGGCGGCCTCAAAGCCGCGAAGGGTGCCGAGCGGGGGCCAGTGCTTGAGCATCGATAAGGTTTCCTAATCAGTTTTCCACTAAATCCATTGTTTGTTCGCCCATTTTTACAGCCGTAGCATGCATGCCAAGACCGCCAAGGCAGTTTTCGTTGAACACAATGGCTTAACTTAAAGGTGCTTGTCATGCAGCAGAACGAAATTCGAAACAGTGGCTGGTGGATGCCGGCTGAGTGGGCTCGACACGCCGCGACCTGGATGGTCTGGCCGCACAACCAGGCACTTTGGGAATCGGGTTGGGGCGTGACGCTGGCACTGGTGCAAGAAGACTTCGCCCGTGTAGCCAATGCCATTGCCCGTTTCGAGCCGGTGAAAATGGTCGTCGATCCATCAGCCATTGCCAGTGCCAAAGCCTTGTGCGGGCCCAACATCGAATTGATCGCCTTGGCGGTAAACGACAGTTGGTGCCGCGACTCCGGCCCGAGTTTCGTCTGCCATCCGCAACAAGGCCTGGCCGGTGTGAGCTGGCGCTTCAACGCGTGGGGCGGCAAGTCGGCGCATGATCTGGACGAAAGCCTGGCGCGCCGCGCGCTCAATCATCTGGGCTTGCCGTGCTTTGGCACACCGCTGAGCAACGAAGGCGGGGCCATTCATGTGGACGGCGAGGGCACGCTGATCACCACCGAGTCGGTGCTGCTCAACCCTAACCGCAACCCGATTATGAGCAAGGCTGACATGGAGGAGATCTTCACGCGTTTGCTGGGCGTGAAGAAGACCATCTGGCTGCCGGGCGATCCGGACTATGTGACCGGTGACATGACTGATGGCCATGTCGATGGCGTCTGTGCATTTGCCCGCCCTGGTGTGTTGCTGGTCGACGCCACCCGCGATCAAGGCTCGGTGTATGCCGAAGTGGTCCGCGAAAACCGTTGTGCGCTGGAGCTGGCAACCGATGCCCAGGGGCGCAAGTTCGAGCTGATCGAATTGTATGAAGCCACCGATGCCGTCGACACCGACGCTGAAGTGTTCTGCGCCTCCTATACCAATTTCTACATCGCCAACGGCGCGATCATCATGCCGGCCTACGGCATCGATGCCGACCACGTCGCGGCCGATGTGTTGCGTGAGGCGTTCCCCGGACGTGAAGTGGTGCCGGTGCGGATCAATCATCTGGCCCATGGCGGCGGTGGGGTGCATTGCATCACCCAGCAGCAACCGGCATGGCCAGTGGAGGGTTGATCTGATGACACTTTTGACGATTGCCACCACCCAGATGCCATGCACCTGGAACCTGCAACACAACCTCGATCAGGCCGAGCAGTTAGTGCGCGACGCGGCGGCCAAGGGCGCCCAGGTCATCCTGCTGCAGGAGCTGTTTGCCACGCCGTATTTTTGCATCGAACAAAGCCACAAACACTTGGCGCTGGCCGAAGAATATCGCGACAGCCCTGTGCTCAAGCGTTTCGCCGCGCTGGCCAAGGAGTTGGGTGTGGTGTTGCCGCTGAGCTGGTTCGAGAAGGCCGGCAACGCGTACTTCAATTCGTTGAGCGTGGCCGATGCCGACGGGCGCTTGTTGGGTGTGTATCGCAAGACCCACATCCCCAACGCCATCGGTTATCAGGAGAAGGAATATTTCAGCCCCGGCGATACCGGTTTCCGTGTCTGGGACACCGCGTTCGGCCGCCTCGGCGTGGGCATCTGCTGGGATCAGTGGTTTCCCGAAACCGCGCGTTGCCTGGCATTGATGGGCGCTGAAGTCCTGCTGTTTCCCACCGCCATCGGCTCTGAGCCCGGCTGCGCGACCCTGGATTCCCGGGACCACTGGCAAATGACCATGCGCGGTCATGCGGCGGCCAACATCCTGCCGGTGGTGGCTTCCAACCGTGTCGGCCGCGAGGTGGCGACCACCGATCCCGAGCTGCAAATGAGCTTCTACGGTTCGTCCTTTATCTGTAACCACAAGGGCAAGTTGCTCGCCGAAGCCGATCGCGACAGCACGGGCGTATTGGTGCACAACCTGGACCTGGCCGCGATGCGCGAAGAACGCTTGAGCTGGGGCATTTACCGCGATCGCCGCCCGGACATGTACGGGGCGTTGTTGAGTCAGGACGGTCGTCACCTCAATGCACGCTGGAATACTCAAGGGGTTTGACATGCAAATCGCCAACAAACGCTTGCTCGGCGCCTTGGGCCTGGCCCTGTGCTGCGCGATACCATCGCTGCACGCCGAAGAGAAAACGCTGCGGCTGTACAACTGGGCTGATTACTTTGCCGAGGACACGCTCAGCCGATTCACCGCCGAAACCGGGATCAAAGTGATCTACGACGTCATGGACGGCAGTGAAACGCTGGAAGCCAAGATGCTCGCTGGCGGCAGCGGTTACGACTTGATCTTCCCCGGCGACACCGTCGCCGAACGCTTGATGCGTGCGGGCAGCCTGCAGCCGCTGGATCAGTCAAAAGTCATCGCGCTGGATGACGTCGAACCCGGTTTGCAGAAGTTGCGTTCGCACTATGAGCATTCGAGCAAGGCCACTGTTCCCTACACCTGGGGCACCATCGGCCTGACCTACAACGCCGAGCAGATCAAGCAGCGTATGCCGGATGCACCGGTCAACAGCCTGGACATGCTGTTCAAACCGGAGCTGGCCGCTCGGTTCGCCGATTGCGGTATCTCGATGATCGATTCGCCGGACGAAGTGCTGGCGGTGGTGCTCAATTACCTGGGCAAGGATCCCCGTAGCGCCAAGCCTCAGGACCTTGCTGCGGCCAGTGACTTGCTGATGAAACTGCGACCGCACATTCGCAAGTTCCAGTCGCAACCGGTGACTGATCTGGTCAATGGCAACCTGTGTCTGTCGCTTGGCTACAGCGGCGACATGACACAGGCGCAACGGACCTCGGACAGCGCCGGCAAGAACACCACGTTCCAGTATCGCGTTCCCCGTGAAGGCACCACGGTGTGGATGGACACCATGGCGATACCGGTCGACGCCAAACACCCGGAGTACGCCTACGCGTTCATCAACTTTGTCATGCGCCCGGAGAACATGGCCGCCATCAGCAACTTCACCGGCTACCCTACGTCCAACGCGAAGGCGCGTCCGAGCGTCGATGCGGCCATGCGTAATAACCCGGACATTTACCTCGATGAAGCCACGTATGAACGGCTGATTCCGGGCAAGGACATCCCCCAATCCGATATGCGCGCGCGCATGCGCACCTGGACCAAGTTCAAGACCGCCACTGCCCAGTGACATTCGCCGGCACCCGGTGCCGGCCTTCAATCTTTCAGCAATAACGAACAGCTATTCAAGGATTCACACATGTCGACGCGTCGCCAGTTCATCAAACACGCATCAGTAATCGCAGGTATAGGCGCCGCTGCGTCCATGGGGTTCAGCCTCTCGCCGGTGTCAGCACACGCTGCCACCGGGGGGCAATGGTTCATGCCGGACGAAGGCGACAAACATCAGCGTGCGTTCATTGCCTTTGGCGCACAGGAGGCGATCTGGGAAGACTTTACCGCCGACGTGCAAGAGGCCCTTGGCCTGATCGCGCGCACCGTCGCCGACTACGAGCCGGTGACCGTGTTCTGCCGCGCCAGCGAGCGGGAACTGGCCGAAGAGCACTGCGGCACGTCGGGCGTCACCTACGTCACCACTGAGCTCGACGATATCTGGATGCGTGACATCGGCGCCAACTTCGTCATCGACGGGGACGGCGGATTGGGCGCCGTCGACTTCAACTTCAATGGCTGGGGCAACAAACAACGGCATGCCAAGGACGCGAAACTGGCCGCGCTGGTCGCCAAAAACGCCAAGGCCAGCTACCTGCGCAGCGAACTGGTGGGCGAGGGCGGTGGTATCGAAGTGGACGGTCACGGCACCGGGATCATGACCGAAAGCAGTTGGATCAACAGCAATCGCAACCCGGACTGGAGCAAAGCCGAGGTCGAGCAAGAGCTGAAGGAACGCCTCGGCTTGCGCAAAATCATTTGGCTGCCGGGCATCAAAGGCAAGGACATCACCGACGCCCATGTCGATTTCTATGCGCGCTTCGTCAAGCCGGGGGTGGTGATCGCCAACCTCGACAACGACCCCGAATCCTACGACCGCAAAGTGACATTGGCCCACCTGGACATTCTGAAAAACGCCACGGACGCCGATGGCCGCAAGCTGCAAGTGCACACCGTGTCGCCGCCGCTGAACCCGCGCAAGAGCAAGTTCAACAAAAGCAATCCGGATTTTGCCGCCGGTTACATCAACTACTTCGTGATCAACGGGGCGGTCATTGCGCCTGAGTTCGGCGACAAAGCGGCCGATACCAAGGCCTTCGACCTGTTGTCCGAGCTCTACCCGGACCGTGAGGTGGTACAGCTCAACATCGATGCAATCTCGGCCGGTGGCGGCGGCATCCACTGTGTGACCAATCATCAGCCACGGGTTTAATCTGGCGTCGTGCCCGTTGTAACTAAACTTGATTAATGTTAAGTGGCTGTTTTAGAACAAAAATATGTTCGGTAGGGGCTTCCCATGTTGCGGGAAAGTTGATAAATTTCCGCCCGTTCGTAGCAATTGCTACAGGGGCGTCGCCAAGCGGTAAGGCAGCAGGTTTTGATCCTGCCATGCGTTGGTTCAAATCCAGCCGCCCCTGCCATATTTCAAGAAACGCCAGACCTGACCGGTCTGGCGTTTTTTTATGCCTGTGATTTTCTCTCCAGGCGATACGCCTCAGCGTTCAACTGACTTCGTCCCTTGAACTTGTTGGTCGGCATGGTAAGACGAGCGCACCAACGGGCCAGACGCGACGTTCTTGAAACCCATGCGCGCACCTTCCTCGGCAAACCAGGCAAACACGTCCGGGTGCACGAAGCGCTGGACTGGCAAGTGACTGCGTGACGGTTGCAGGTACTGGCCGAGCGTGAGCATGTCGACATCGTGCTCGCGCATGCGCTGCATCACCTCGATGACTTCCTCGTCGGTTTCGCCGAGGCCCAGCATCAGGCCGGATTTGGTCGGCACGGACGGAACCATTACTTTGAACTTCTGCAGCAGGTCCAGTGACCACTCGAAATCCGAACCCGGTCGCGCCGCTTTATACAAGCGCGGCACGGTTTCCAGGTTGTGGTTGAACACATCGGGTGGCTCAGTGGCGGTGATCGCCAGCGCGACGTCCATGCGCCCGCGATAGTCCGGGACCAGGGTTTCCAGTTGCACGCCCGGCGACAATTTGCGGATTTCGCGCAGGCAATCGACAAAGTGTTGGGCGCCGCCATCGCGCAGATCATCGCGGTCCACCGACGTGATGACCACGTACTTCAGGCGCAGGTCGGCGATGGCCACGGCGAGGTTCATCGGCTCATCGGCGTCGAGCGGTTTCGGCCGGCCGTGGCCGACATCGCAGAACGGGCACCGGCGGGTGCAGATGTCACCCATGATCATGAACGTCGCCGTGCCGCCGGAAAAACACTCGCCAAGGTTCGGGCAGGACGCTTCTTCGCAAACGCTGTGCAGCTTGTGTTTGCGCAGCAGTTGCTTGATCCGGTCGACCTCGGGAGAGATCGGCATGCGCACCCGGATCCAGTCGGGTTTGCGAGGGAGTTCATCGGTCGGGATGATCTTGACCGGAATCCGCGCGACCTTCTCTGCACCGCGCAGTTTGACGCCAACTTGCATTTTCGCCGGGGCGGTGCCGGTTGGTTCCATCACTGTACTCATGTGTTTCTTCCTTTGGCGCGAGCGGGAGGGCGGTTAACCCTCCCGTGGCTGATCAGTCGCGGTAGACCGGGAAGTCACTGCACATTGCAGCGGCTTGTCGGGCGACGTGCGCCTCGACATCGGCATCGCCGAGGTGATCGAGCAGGTCGCAGATCCATCCCGCCAACTCGATACTCTGCGCTTCCTTGAAACCACGGCTGGTGATCGCCGGCGTGCCGATGCGCAGGCCCGAGGTCACGAACGGCGATTGCGGATCATTGGGCACGGCATTCTTGTTCACGGTGATCCCGGCGCGGCCGAGGGCGGCGTCGGCGTCTTTGCCGGTCAGGCCCTGGCGAATCAGGCTGACCAGGAACAGGTGGTTGTCGGTGCCACCGGAAACGACGTCGAAACCCCGGTCGATAAAGACCTTGGCCATCGCTTGGGCATTGCGGATCACCTGCGCCTGATAGGTTTTGAAACCGGGCTCCAGCGCTTCCTTGAAGCACACCGCTTTGGCCGCGATCACGTGCATCAGCGGACCGCCCTGACCGCCCGGGAACACCGCCGCGTTGAGTTTTTTCTCCAGTTCCGGATTGGCCTTGGCCAGGATCAGGCCGCCACGCGGACCGCGCAGGGTTTTGTGCGTGGTGGTGGTGACGACGTCGGCGAAGGGGATCGGGTTCGGGTACAAACCGGTCGCCACCAGCCCGGCAACGTGGGCCATGTCGACGAACAGGTAAGCCCCGACTTTGTCGGCGATCTGGCGGAAACGCGGGAAGTCCAACGTCTTGGAATAGGCGGAGAATCCGGCGATGAGCATTTTCGGTTTGTGCTCGACGGCCAAACGCTCGACTTCGTCGTAATCAATCAGCCCGGTGGCGGTGTCGATGCCGTACTGCACGGCGTTGTAGAGCTTGCCGGAAAAACTCACTTTGGCACCGTGGGTCAAGTGGCCGCCATGGGCCAGGCTCATGCCCAATACGGTGTCGCCCGCTTGCAGCAGCGCGAGGAAGACGGCGGCGTTGGCCTGACTGCCGGAGTGTGGCTGGACGTTAGCGTAATCGGCGCCGAACAATTGTTTGGCCCGGTCAATCGCCAGTTGTTCGACCACATCAACGTGTTCGCAGCCACCGTAATAGCGCTTGCCTGGATAACCTTCGGCGTATTTGTTGGTCAGGCCACTGCCTTGCGCTTCCATCACCCGTTGACTGGTGTAGTTCTCGGAGGCGATCAGTTCGATGTGGTGCTCTTGCCGTGCGTCTTCGGCATTCATCGCCGCCAGCAGTTCGTCGTCGTAGCCTTTGATCTGGTCGTGTTTGCTGAACATGGTGTGGTCCTTTTTCGGATTCAGGAAATGCGTGGGGGGGCTTCAAGCGTCGGCGTGTTCTGCGGTCAGGCGTTCATAGGCGTCTTGATCCAGCAAGTTGCTCAATGCTTCGACATCGACCGGTTTGAAGCGAAAGAACCAGCCTTCGCCCAATGGGTCTTCGTTGACCCGTTCCGGAGTGCTCTCGAGCGTCGCGTTAATCTCGACCACTTCACCGTCCAGCGGCATGCCGATACTGCTGGCCGCTTTCACCGATTCCAGTACCGACACTTCAGCGCCTGCATCGAAGGCGCCCAGTTCAGGCACCTGAACGAACACCACATCCCCCAATGCCTGCTGGGCAAACTCAGTGATGCCAACGGTGACCAGGCCATTGCTCTCAAGGCGCAACCATTCGTGATCGACGGTAAAACGCAATTCGCTCATAACAACTCCTCATTGTTCAGACTCATCCACTGCTGGTGGCGGATGACGTTTACAGGCTCGTGCGGGGCAGCGAGCGTGGCTGGAACGGTGATAGCAAGGGCGGTGCCAATGTTGGTTAGTTGTTTAAAATCAAAGAGTTGTTATGTTATTGAAAGTGCCAATAGGGTTTTCCTGTATTGAAATCAATACGGACAAGAGGAGGGCAACGAGCAGGGCAGGAAAAAATGGGGTCGCAGAAGGTTGTCTTGAATTCGATACGCTGTAGCGATTTCAAGACGACTACAAATCCCTGTGGGAGCGGGCTTGCCCGCGATGAGGGAGTGTCAGTCAACATCAATGCTGAATGTCACACCGCTATCGCGGGCAAGCCCGCTCCCACAGG
>NZ_JBFUBK010000079.1:0-30513 GCF_056405815.1 Pseudomonas sp. P1_F1_2
CTCCCACAGTGATTATTGGTGTGAAGCAGATCTGATTCACCCCGAGATTCCTGTGGGAGCGGGCTTGCCCGCGATGAGGCCGGAACTGCTGGCCTCTTCAGCGGGGGTTACTCGCTGAAGGCCATCCCATGCTTCTCTTTGGTGGTCTTCACCGCCTCAAGCACCGCCAGCAGGCAATCATCACGATAGCGCTCCAGCGCCGAAATGCTGTGTTTGCCCAACTGATCGCTAGTGCCATCGACCACGTCATCGATCAATTTGTCGGTCAGTTCCGGCGCAGGCAGGTACGTCCAAGGCAACTGCAACGCCGGGCCGAATTGCGCCATGAAGTGGCGCATCCCGGCATCGCCGCCGGCCAGGGTATACGTCAGGAAAGTGCCCATGAACGACCAGCGCAGACCCGCACCAAAACGAATCGCGTCGTCGATTTCACCAGTGGTCGCCACACCGTCGTTGACCAGGTGCAGCGCCTCGCGCCACAGCGCTTCGAGCAAACGGTCGGCGATGAACCCCGGCACTTCCTTGCGCACATGCAGTGGGCGCATGCCGAGGGATTCATAGACTTTCATCGCCGCTTGCACGGCTTCAGGCGCGGTGTTTTTGCCGCCGACCACTTCCACCAATGGCAGCAGGTAAACCGGGTTGAACGGGTGGCCGACCACGCAGCGTTCCGGGTGTGTTGCACTCTCGTAGAATTCGCTCGGCAACAGGCCCGAAGTGCTGGAGCCGATCAAGGCATTGGGCTTGGCCGCCGCGCTGATTTTGCTGTGCAGTTCCAGTTTCAATTCCAGGCGTTCCGGGGCGCTTTCCTGGATGAAATCCGCATCGCGCACGCACTCTTCAATCGTTGCGACAAAGCGCAGGCGATCCTGAGAAGCGCCGGGCGCCAACCCTTGTTTTTCCAGTGCGCCCCAGGCATTGGCGACGCGTTTGCGCAAGGCCGCTTCGGCGCCCGGTGCCGGGTCCCAGGCCACGACGTCAAGGCCGTGGGCGAGGGCGCGCGATACCCAGCCGCTGCCGATGACACCGCTGCCCAGGGCTGCGAAGGTTTTGATTTCGGTGATGAAGGTCATGGTGACTTCCTAAAGAGTTCAGTGATCCCGTAGGAGCCGAGCTTGCTCGCGATGGCGTCAGTACCTCCGGCACCTCTTTGCGGCTGGAATACCGCCATCGCGAGCAAGCTCGGCTCCTACAGAGAGGAACGGGTGGTTTAGCCGCGCTTGGTCAGGCCCATCTTCTTGCGGCCTTCCGCCGGGGTCAGCACGCGGGCGCCGAGGCGGCTGAGGATTTCGCCAGCGCGTTCGACCAGTTGGCCGTTGGTCGCCAGCACACCCTTGTCCAGCCAGATGTTGTCTTCCAGGCCGACCCGCACGTTGCCACCCAGCAGCACCGCTTGCGCCGCCATCGGCATCTGCATGCGACCGATACCGAAGCCGGCCCACACCGCATTGGCTGGCAGGTTGTCGACCATGGCTTTCATGGTGGTGGTGTCAGCCGGTGCGCCCCACGGGATGCCCAGGCACAGCTGGAACAGCGGGTCGTCGAGCAGGCCTTCCTTGATCAGTTGCTTGGCGAACCACAGGTGACCGGTGTCGAAAATTTCCAGCTCGGCTTTAACGCCCAGCTCTTGAATGCGTTTGGCGCCAGCGCGCAGTTGCGCCGGAGTAGAGACGTAAATGGTGTCGCCGTCGCCGAAATTCAGGGTGCCGCAATCGAGGGTACAAATTTCCGGCAGCAGCTCTTCAACATGCGCCAGGCGGGTCAGCGGGCCGACCAGGTCAGTGTTCGGGCCGAACTCCATCGGGTTCTCGCCAGCGCCGATTTCCAGGTCGCCGCCCATGCCGGCGGTGAGGTTGACGATGATGTCGACATCGGCCTCGCGGATGCGCTCCATCACCTCGCGGTACAGCGCCACGTCGCGGCTGAACTTGCCGGTCTCGGGGTTGCGCACATGGCAGTGAACCACGGTGGCGCCGGCCTTGGCGGCTTCCACGGCGGCTGCGGCGATTTGTTTCGGAGTGACCGGTACGTGTGGGCTTTTGCTGGTCGTGTCGCCAGCACCGGTGAGTGCGCAGGTGATGATGACGTCGTGGTTCATGAGACGGTTCCTTACAGGCAAGATTGCAGACGTGGTGGTCCCGCTCGCAGCCCGGTCGGGCTGCGAATCGGTGGTTTGGATCCAGGGTTTACTTGCTGGTCAGTTGCAGGTTTTCAGCCGCCGGTTTGCCATCGAAGGTAGTTACGCCTTCGAGCCAGCGTTGTTTGTCTTGCGGGTGATCTTTCAGCCATTGCTTGGCCGATTCAAAGGCGTCTTTGTGATCGAGCAGCGGCTGCATCATCCGGCTCTCGTCTTCGGCGGAGTAGGTGAGGTTGCTCAGCAGGCGCCCGATGTTCGGGCATTGTTCGGCGTACTTGGGCGCGGTGACGGTCCAGACCGTGGCCATGCCTTCGTTCGGGCCCAGGGCGTCGTCACTTCCAGTGAGGTAGGTCATCTTCACGTTGACGTTCATCGGGTGCGGCGCCCAGCCGAAGAACACCACGGCCTCGTTGCGGCGCACGGCGCGATCCACCGCCGCGAGCATGCCGGCTTCGCTGGACTCGACCAGCTGGAACTTGCCGAGGCCAAACTGGTTCTTGGCGATCATCGCCTTGATCTGGGTGTTGGCGCCCGAGCCAGGCTCGATGCCGTAGATCTTGCCGCCCAGTTCTTTTTCGAACTTGGCGATGTCGGCGAAGGTTTTCAGGCCCTTGTCGGCGAGGTAGGTCGGTACGGCGAGGGTTGCGCGGGCGTCTTTCAGGCTTGGAGCTTGCAGCACTTTGACCTGGTTGCCATCGACGAACGGGGTGATGGTCTGGGTCATCAGCGGGTTCCAGTAACCGAGGAACAGGTCCAGGCGCTGATCGCGGATCCCGGCGAAGATAATCTGCTGGGACGCGCTGGTTTGTTTGGTGTTGTAGCCGAGGCCATCGAGTAGCACCTGGGTCATGGCGCTGGTGGCAATGACATCAGTCCAGTTCACTACGCCCATGCGCACGTTCTGGCACGAGGCGGGTTCGGCGGCCATGACGCTGGCGCTCAGGAGTGCGGTACCGCTGAGTGCAAGAACACAGCTGCTGATCAGTCGTTTCATCTCAGGTTCCTCGGCAGTTCGTTATTGTGAGTTCCGGTGTCTGATGCGCCGGTGATGCCAAGTTACGCAGCAACACGCCCATGAAAGCGCACTACGGCGACCAGCTCTTGCACTGCAGCGACCTGTCCTCTTGAATGCTGCTTGCAAGTGGCGTATCAACGTCAACACGCTGCCCGCCCTCTCGCTATATGCCAATCGAGTGCGCTCCATGTCCCAGGATTTCTACTTCTTGTTGATGCCGGGTTTCTCGGCGATTGGATTTATCTCGGCCATCGAGCCGCTGCGGGTTGCCAATCGCTTTCGGGGCGAGCTGTACCGCTGGCATGTGCTGAGCGCTGACGGCGGTGCGGTTTTGGCCAGCAACGGCATGTCGGTCAACGCCGATGCGGCGCTGGAGCCGCTGAAGAAAGGTGCGACGCTCTTGGTGGTCGCCGGCTTCGAGCCGCTGAAATTCGCCACCCCGGCGCTGGAGCACTGGCTGCGACGCCTGGACATCGAAGGCGTGACCCTTGGCGCCATCGACACCGGCAGCTTCATTCTCGCCGAGGCCGGCCTGCTCGAAGGCCATCGCCTGACCCTGCACTGGGAAGCCATCGACGCGTTCAAGGAATCTTATCCACAGCTCAGCGTGACTCAGGAACTGTTCGAGATCGACCGCCGGCGCATCACCTCGGCGGGCGGCACCGCCTCCATCGACCTGATGCTCGACCTCATCGCCCAGGCCCACGGCCCGGAACTGGCGATCCAGGTCAGCGAACAATTCGTGCTCGGCCGCATCCGCCCACGTAAAGACCACCAGCGCATGGAAGTCGCCACGCGCTATGGCATCCGAAACAAGAAGCTTGTTCACGTTATCGGCGAGATGGAACAGCACAGCGAACCGCCACTGAGCACACTGGAACTGGCGGACTCGATCAAAGTCACCCGGCGTCAGCTGGAGCGATTGTTTCGCCTGCATTTGAACGACACGCCAAGCAATTTCTACCTGCGCTTGCGGCTGGAGAAAGCCCGGCAGTTATTGCGGCAGACAGACATGAGCGTGTTGGAAGTGAGTATCGCGTGCGGGTTTGAATCGCCGTCGTATTTCACCCGCAGCTATCGGGCGAAGTTTGAACGGTGCCCACGGGAAGACCGGCGTACCGCCAAGGCATGATCGTTCCCACGCTCTGCGTGGGAACGCCGCCATGGACGCTCTGCGTCCGCTTCGAGATGTGACGCAGAGCGTCACGGGATGCATTACCACGCAGAGCGTGGGAACGATCGGTGGAGGGCGTTACTTCTTCATCAATGCCGAGCAGGCCGCTTTAAACGCTTCATGCTGATACTTGTTCAGCGTGGCCGGCAGTTCGAAGTCGAATTTCTTGTTCTGCGCATTAATCGTCTGTGGCGACAACAACGTCACCTCGCAATTCTCCAGCAGCTGGAAAACGCCCTCGATCTTGAACGTAGTCGGCCCGCCCGCGAACTCGCCTTTCTTGCTGCGCTTCTTGATCGCGATCCGGTCAATCGAGTTCTCGCGCACGAACGAGGCGACCTGTGCCGCAAACACTTTGACGTTGGCGGCTTCGTCGTCATCCTCAAGGGCGATTTTCTTGGTGTTGAGGGCGACATGGCTCAGGGTCGAACCGTCGAGGGAGGCCACGGCGATGATCGCTTCGCTGCCTTTGATTTCGATGCCGCAGATGTTCATTTGAATTCCTTGAGTGGCTGATGGCGTGCAGCTTACAGCTCAAGCTGATCGGCGTTGATACCGAAAGCTGCGGCGATTTTTTCGCGGGTAGCCTTGCGGGGGTTGGCGACAGTTTCCTGCTGCGCAAAGGCCGGTTGGGAGATACCCATGCGTTTGGCCACTTCATCCTGAGTAAGGTTCAGATGTTCACGCCATGCGCGAATCGGCGTCGCGCCATCGACGATACGGCTGACCACTTCATGGGGAATCAGATCGGGCTCAATCTTTTGCGCCACATATTGCGCGTAGGGAATGACCACGAAAGCAGGGTTTCCCTCTGCATCATTGATGATTTGAACGTCAGTAGGTGCGTTCATCACGTTTTTTGACCTCTTGAATACTGACCACTTTGATTGCGCCATCCCAGTCGAACATGACTCGATAGTTACCCACTCGAAGTCGATAGGCATAGTCATGACCAACCAGTGCTTTGACATTGCCTGTATCAGGCATGCCGGTTAGCACCGTGACGGCACACGAACCTGGATCTGGTGAGCGGAATGCAATTTCAGAAGCTGCTTAACGGCCTTTCGAGTCCAGTGAATGCTGTTCATGGGAAAATATAAGTCTTTTATAAGATTTGCGAATCTTTACTTATATTTTTCAGGGCGCCAATAAACGAACCATGTCGGCATGTTGCCTGCCTGATGCGTTCGTTTATCAAGCTAAAAGGGTGTTGTAGGTGTGGTGAGCACAGCCTGTAGGAAAGGGCGGTTTGTCAGAACAGTAAGCTGGCGTGAGTGCCAGCTTCCGATAGTCGATCGGCTTTACTCCTGCCCAATCGACTCCAAAAACTCCGACCGCTCGTCACTCATCCGCGCCACGCAATCATTTTGCGCAATGGTGAACGCCTTGCTACCGCTGGTCGCCGGAAACGCCTCAACCGCGCAATCCGCATCTCGGGTCTTCAGCCATTGTTGTTGAGCGGCCTTGAGCTTGGCGTTGATGTCGGACAGTTGTGCCGGGTTCTTGCCGTAGGCCGTTTGCATACGCTCGGTCAGGCCTTGGTAGTTTTCTTTGAGCAGGTCTTCGGCAGTGGTTCGGCTGAAGGCCGAGCATTCGAGGGTCTGGATGTCGTTTTCGACTTTGTCGCAGGGATTGTCGTCGGACTCTTCAGCGGCGTGTACGCCGGTTGCTATCAGTGCCAAAGCCAGGATGATCGATTTCATTGCGCCGCCGCCCCAATCCAGTAGTGCATTCAGTAATGCCGCGAATTCTGGCCCATGCGAAGGCCCTTGAACAGGTGGGCAATCGTGCCGTGCGGCGACCCTTTGTCGCGGATTGACGCTTTCGGCAAACCCTCTGTCGTTTTTGCACCCGGCTACCGAGGCACCGAGGCATATGCTGGCCCCAAAGCGCCGGCACACGATTCGGCGCGTGAATCGCTAATAGGGGACAGCCTGATGAGCCCAGCCGAATTGCACGCCGACAGCATCGTTATCGACGGGCTGATTATTGCCAAGTGGAACCGTGAACTGTTCGAAGACATGCGCAAGGGCGGTCTGACCGCGGCCAACTGCACCGTGTCGGTGTGGGAGGGCTTTCAGGCGACCGTCAACAACATCGCCGCCAGCCAGAAGCTGATTCGCGAGAACAGCGACCTGGTGATCCCGGTCCGCACCACTGCCGACATCCGTAAAGCCAAGGAGCAAGGCAAGACCGGCATCCTGTTCGGCTTCCAGAATGCTCACGCGTTTGAAGACCAGATCGGCTATGTCGAAGTGTTCAAGCAGCTCGGCGTCGGTATTGTGCAGATGTGCTACAACACCCAGAACCTGGTGGGCACCGGCTGCTACGAGCGCGATGGCGGCCTGTCGGGTTTCGGTCGTGAAATCGTCGCCGAGATGAACCGCGTCGGCGTCATGTGCGACCTGTCCCACGTCGGCTCCAAGACGTCGGAAGAAGTCATCCTCGAATCGAAAAAGCCAGTGTGCTACTCGCACTGCCTGCCGTCGGGCCTGAAAATCCACCCGCGCAACAAGTCCGATGAAGAACTGAAGTTCATCGCCGATCACGGCGGTTTCGTTGGCGTGACCATGTTCGCGCCGTTCCTGGCCAAGGGCATCGATTCGACCATCGACGATTACGCCGAAGCCATCGAATACACCATGAACATCGTTGGCGAAGACGCCATCGGCATCGGCACCGATTTCACCCAGGGCCATGGCCAGGAGTTCTTCGAATACCTGACCCATGACAAGGGCTACGCCCGCCGCCTGACCAGCTTCGGCAAGATCATCAACCCGCTGGGCATCCGCACCGTGGGCGAGTTCCCGAACCTGACCGAAACCCTGCTCAAGCGCGGCCACTCCGAGCGCGTGGTGCGCAAGATCATGGGCGAGAACTGGGTGAACGTCCTCAAGGACGTCTGGGGCGAATAACGCCACTTTTTAAACAACGATCTTTGTAGCAGCTGCCGAGGCACGAGGCTGCGTTGCGGTCCGAAGGACCGCCCTCGGGGGCCGCTTCGCAGCCCAACGCAGCCTCGCAGGCTCGACAGCTGCTACGGCTAGCTATCGCCTCAACACATTGAATTCTGGAGCTTTACCCATGGCTAAAATCGCCCCGCAATTGCCAATCGAAGTCGACAGCGAAACCGGTGTCTGGACCTCCGACGCCCTGCCAATGCTGTACGTACCGCGCCATTTCTTCGTCAACAACCACATGGGCATCGAGGAAGTGCTGGGCGCCGAAGCCTACGCCGAAATCCTCTACAAGGCCGGCTACAAGTCCGCCTGGCACTGGTGTGAAAAAGAAGCTGAATGCCACGGCCTGGAAGGCGTCGCGGTGTTCGAACACTACATGAAACGCCTGTCGCAACGCGGCTGGGGCCTGTTCAAGATCCAGGACATCGACCTCGACAAAGGCACCGCCAGCGTCAAGCTCGAACACTCGGCGTTCGTCTACGTCTACGGCAAGGTCGGGCGCAAGGTCGACTACATGTTCACCGGTTGGTTTGCCGGTGCCATGGATCAGATTCTGCAGGCCCGTGGCAGCAAGATTCGCACGGTTGCCGAGCAAGTCTACGGTGGCTCCGAAGAAGGCCACGACGACGGTTTGTTCACCGTCAAGCCGTTGTAAGTCGAGGAACCCGCCATGGCTTTCGAAGCAATGTTTCAGCCGATCCAGATCGGCAAACTGACCATCCGTAACCGCGTGCTCAGCACCGCGCACGCCGAGGTCTATGCCACCGACGGCGGCATGACCACCGACCGGTACGTCAAGTATTACGAAGAGAAAGCCAAGGGCGGGATCGGCCTGGCGATTTGCGGCGGTTCCTCCAGTGTGGCCATCGACAGCCCGCAAGGCTGGTGGAAGTCGGTCAACCTGGCCGACGACCGGATCATCCCGCACTTCCAGAACCTGGCCGATGCCATGCACAAGCATGGCGCCAAGATCATGATCCAGATTACTCACATGGGCCGCCGTTCCCGCTGGGATGGCGAGCATTGGCCAACCCTGCTGTCGCCGTCGGGCATCCGCGAGCCGGTGCACCGTGCGACCTGCAAAACCATCGAACCGGAAGAAATCTGGCGGGTGATCGGCAACTACGCCAGCGCCGCCGCGCGTGCCAAGGCCGGTGGCCTGGACGGCGTCGAGCTGTCCGCCGTGCATCAGCACATGATCGACCAGTTCTGGAGCCCGCGGGTCAACAAACGTACCGACGAATGGGGCGGCAGCTTCGAGAACCGCATGCGTTTCGGTCTGGAAGTGATCAAGGCTGTGCGGGCTGAAGTCGGCCCGGATTTCTGCGTCGGCATCCGTCTGTGCGGTGATGAATTCCACCCGGATGGCTTGTCCCACGAGGACATGAAGCAGATCGCCAAGTACTACGACGACACCGGCATGATCGACTTCATCGGCGTGGTGGGTTCGGGTTGCGACACCCACAACACCCTGGCCAACGTTATCCCGAACATGAGTTATCCACCGGAGCCATTCCTGCACTTGGCGGCCGGTATCAAGGAAGTGGTCAAGGCCCCGGTGCTGCACGCGCAGAACATCAAGGACCCGAACCAGGCGACCCGTATTCTGGAGGGCGGCTACGTGGACATGGTCGGCATGACCCGCGCCCACATCGCCGACCCGCACCTGATCGCCAAGATCAAAATGGGTCAGGTCGACCAGATCAAACAGTGCGTCGGTGCCAACTACTGCATCGACCGTCAGTATCAAGGCCTGGATGTGTTGTGCATCCAGAACGCCGCGACCTCCCGTGAATACATGGGCGTACCGCACATCATCGAGAAATCGACCGGTGTGAAGCGCAAGGTTGTGGTGGTCGGTGCCGGCCCTGCCGGGATGGAAGCCGCGCGTGTGTCGGCCGAACGTGGCCACGACGTGACCCTGTTCGAGAAGAAAGAATTCATCGGCGGGCAGATCACCACCGCTTCGAAAGCCCCGCAACGGGACCAGATCGCCGGTATCACCCGCTGGTTCCAGCTTGAGTTAGCGAGGTTGAAAGTTGACCTGCGCCTGGGCGTGGCGGCCGATGCGGCAACTATTCTCGACCTGCGTCCGGATGTGGTGGTACTCGCCGTCGGCGGCCATCCATTCCTGGAGCAAAACGAGCACTGGGGTGCGGCTGAAGGTCTGGTGGTCAGCAGTTGGGACATCCTCGACGGCAAGGTTGCACCGGGCAAGAACGTGCTGGTCTACGACACCATTTGCGAGTTCACCGGGATGTCGACGGCCGACTTCCTCGCCGACAAGGGCAGCCAGGTCGAGATCGTCACCGACGATATCAAGCCGGGTGTGGCCATTGGCGGTACGTCGTTCCCGACTTACTACCGCAGCATGTACCCGAAAGAAGTGATCATGACCGGCGACATGATGCTGGAGAAGGTCTACCGCGAAGGCGACAAGCTGGTGGCGGTGCTGGAAAACGAATACACCGGCGCCAAAGAGGAGCGGGTGGTGGACCAGGTTGTTGTCGAAAACGGCGTGCGTCCGGACGAAGAAATCTACTACGCCCTGAAGGAAGGCTCGCGTAACAAAGGCCAGATGGACATCGAAGCCCTGTTCGCGATCAAGCCGCAACCTTCGTTGAGCCAGGCGGGCGACGGCTATTTGCTGTTCCGCATCGGCGACTGCGTGGCCCAGCGCAACACCCACGCGGCGATCTATGACGCGCTGCGGTTGTGCAAGGATTTCTAAGAGCTTGTGGATAGCCCTGTAGGAGCAAGGCTTGCCCGCGATAGCGTCGGAGTTTCCGATGCATCTTTGGCGGTAGAAATACCGCCATCGCGAGCAAGCTCTGCTCCTACAGGGAATCGGGCAAGGCATCCAGGTAGTTTGGCCTGCAAGACCCTGCGGTCTTTGGGAGCTCCACCATGTTGAACACCCTTCTTCCAATCCTGTTGTTCGCAGCCCTGGGCCTTGCTGTCCTCGGCGCGTTGCGGCGGGTGGCTATGTGGCGTCGGGGCCGGGCTTCGAAAGTTGACCTGATCGGCGGCCTGTTCGCCATGCCCAAGCGCTACATGGTCGATTTGCACCATGTCGTCGCGCGGGACAAATACATCGCCAACACCCACGTCGCCACGGCCGGTGGTGCAGTGGCGTCCATTGTGCTGGCGATTCTGGTTCATGGTTTTGGCCTGCATAACCGCATCCTTGGTTATGCGCTGTTACTGATGACGGCTGTGATGTTCGTCGGTGCGATCTTCGTCTACCTGCGTCGGCGCAACCCTCCGGCCCGTTTGTCCAAAGGCCCGTGGATGCGCCTGCCGAAAAGCCTGTTGGCGTTCTCGGCATCGTTCTTCCTGTTGACCCTGCCGGTCGCCGGCATCCTTCCGGAAAACTTCGGTGGTTGGCTGGTCGCTGCGATCCTTGGCGTCGGCGTGTTGTGGGGCGTTTCGGAACTGTTCTTCGGCATGACCTGGGGCGGGCCGATGAAGCACGCCTTCGCTGGTGCGCTGCACCTGGCCTGGCACCGTCGCGCCGAGCGTTTTAATGGCGGCCGTTCCACCGGTTTGAAACCGCTGGACCTGAACGACCCGACCGCGCCGCTGGGCGTGGAAAAACCCAAGGATTTCACCTGGAACCAACTGCTCGGCTTCGACGCCTGCGTGCAGTGCGGTAAATGCGAAGCCGCGTGCCCGGCCTACGCCGCCGGCCAGCCGCTGAACCCGAAAAAACTGATTCAGGACATGGTGGTCGGTCTGGCCGGTGGCACCGATGCCAAGTTCGCCGGTAGCCCGTATCCAGGCAAAGCCATCGGTGAACACGCAGGCAATCCGCATCAACCGATCGTCAACGGTCTGGTGGACGCTGAAACCCTGTGGTCATGCACCACGTGCCGCGCCTGCGTCGAGGAGTGCCCGATGATGATCGAGCACGTCGATGCCATCGTCGACATGCGCCGCCATCTGACCCTGGAAAAAGGCGCCACGCCAAACAAGGGCGCCGAAGTCCTGGAAAACCTGATCGCCACCGACAACCCGGGCGGCTTCGCGCCGGGCGGGCGGATGAACTGGGCGGCGGACCTGAACCTCACACTGATGAGCGAGAAGAAATCCGTCGACGTGCTGTTCTGGGTCGGCGACGGTGCCTTCGACATGCGCAACCAGCGCACCTTGCGCGCCTTCGTCAAAGTGCTGAAAGCGGCGAAAGTCGACTTCGCGGTGCTGGGTCTCGAAGAGCGCGACAGTGGTGACGTAGCCCGACGCCTGGGCGACGAAGCGACCTTCCAGCTATTGGCCAAACGCAATATCCAGACCCTGGCCAAATACAGCTTCAACCGCATCGTCACCTGCGACCCGCACAGCTTCCACGTGCTGAAAAACGAGTACGACGCGTTCGACGGCAACTACCTGGTGCAGCACCACAGCACCTACATGGCAGAAATCATCGGTGCGGGCGCGTTGAATCTGGGTCAGCACAAAGGCAACAGCGTGACCTATCACGATCCGTGCTACCTCGGCCGCTACAACGGTGAATACGAGGCACCACGTGAAGTACTGCGCGCCCTCGGGATCGAAGTGAAAGAGATGCAACGTTCCGGTTTCCGCTCGCGCTGCTGCGGCGGTGGTGGCGGTGCACCGATCACTGACATTCCGGGCAAGCAACGTATTCCCGACATGCGCATGGAAGACATCCGCGAAACCGGCGCCGAACTGGTGGCCGTGGGTTGTCCACAGTGCACTGCGATGCTCGAAGGCGTGGTCGAACCCCGGCCGCTGATCAAGGACATCGCCGAACTGGTGGCAGACGCGTTGCTCGAAGACGCGGCCCCGAGCAAGCCGACCAAACCGGCCCAACGTGAACCTGCGGAGGCCCACTGATGAGCGACATTATCCGCCGCGACCCACGCGCCGAATGGATCGCCCGTAACCGTTTGCACCCGCTGCACGCGGCCATGCAACCGGCGCAACACAGCTGGATGGGGCCGAACGGTGTCATCCGTAAGAATCCTCATGGCATCGGTTTTATCGGTCCCAACGGCATCAAACGCATTGACCGCAGCGGCGCTCAACAGGGTGGGGCGAGCAAACGCTCGGCCGCCGTTGAAGTGCAACTGCCGCTGCATCAGGTACCAGCACCTGCGTTCTACATCAGCGTGGTGCCGGACATGGTCGGCGGTCGCTTGAGCAGCCACGACCGCGACTTGCTGGGCCTGGCGCATCAGTTGGCCGGCAAGGACGGCGCGGTACTGGCCGTGGTCTTCGGCGAACACAAAGAGACGGCGTTTGCCACGGCGGGCGTCGATCGCTTGCTGGTGCTGGAAGGTGACGAATTCAGCGGTTATGCACCGGAACAACGGGTTCAGGGCTTGCGGGCTGTGGATAACCAGTTCAGCCCGCGCCATTGGCTGTTGCCGGACAGCCGCAGCGGCGGTGGTGAACTGGGTCGACGTTTTGCCGCCGCACTGGGCGAACGCCCGGCCACGCGGGTCTGGCAGGTCAAGGATCAGGAATGCATCGGCCGCGCCGGTGCTGGTTTGCAAGACCTTGCACGCCCGGTTGCGCGGTTGATTCTGGCGGCGGCCGAATGTGCCGAACCGGTCAGTGAAACCCGTCACGAAGCCTTGGCGGTGGAGTTATCCACAACCGTGGTGCGCAGCCTCTCGCGCATCGAAGATCTGGGCGCGGTGGCGGTGGACCCGGCGGCAATTCCGATGGCCGAAGCCGAGTTCATCTTCTCTGGCGGCAATGGGGTCAAGGACTGGGGACTTTTCCACAGGACGGCCGAGGCGTTGGGCGCTACGGAAGGCGCGTCCCGTGTGGCGGTGGACGATGGCTTCATGGCCCGTGACCGTCAGGTTGGCGCATCCGGCACCTGGGTGACCGCGCGGGTTTACGTGGCCGTGGGGATTTCCGGGGCGATTCAGCACCTGCAAGGCATCGGTGCCTGCGACAAGGTGGTGGCAATCAACCTCGATCCTGGCTGCGACATGATCAAACGGGCCGACCTGTCGGTGATCGGCGAGAGCGCCGAGATTCTTCAAGCCTTGATCGACGCGGTAGAGGCTTACCGCAACGACGCCAAGCGCGATGCGGCTTAAGGGAAGGAAAGGGTTATGAGCACGAAAATCATCAGCCTGGTGTCCATCGGCGCCCACCCGACCTCCGGCCGGCCACGTCGCGCGGAGCAGGATGCGCGGGCGGTGGAGCTGGGCTTGCAACTGGCTGGGGATAACCTGCAAGTGCTGCATGCCGGCGATGTCGCTGAACCTGCACTGCGCGCCTACCTGGGCATGGGGCTGGAACAATTGCATGTGCTTGAGCAGCCTTCAGGTGCCGATGCACTGCCAGCGTTGACCGCCTATTTGCGCGATGCGGGGGCACAAGTCGTGCTGACCGGCAGTCAGGCCGAAACCGGTGAAGGCTCGGGCATGTTGCCGTTTTTGTTGGCGGAAAGCCTCGGCTGGCCATTGGTGGTCGGTTTGGCTCAAGTGGAGTCCATCGATGGCAGTTCTGCGTTGGTGCTTCAGGCTTTGCCCCGTGGCCAGCGCCGTCGATTGAAAGTGCGCCTGCCGTTTCTCGCCACGGTGGATAACGCTGCACCGAAACCTCGGCAGAGTGCCTACGGCCCGGCGCGGCGGGGCGTGTTGCACGCCGATGACGTGGAAGTCGTCGACGATGATTTGCTGGCGGTCGCCACCCTGCAACCGGCCAAGCCACGGCCCAAGCGCTTGAAGGTGATCAAGGCCAAGAGCGGTGCCGATCGCATGAAGGCGGCGACGGCCAAGGCCAGCGGTGGCGGTGGGCAAGTGCTCAAGGGTGTTACGGCGCAAGCGGGGGCTGAAGCCATTCTCAAATTGCTGATTGAAGAAGGTGTGGTCCGCTAGCGGTCCGTTGGGGGAAGTTAATGGCTGTTGAGTTTCGTTTGGCCCGGCGCGGCGATGCGCGGGAGATTGCGCGGTTGTTCCAGATTTCGTCGGAAGGGGCTTCGGATTACATCTGGAGCCAGATAGCAGAGCCCGGCCAGGACCTGCTGGACGTTGGTGCCATCCGCTATGCCCGCGACGATGTGGACTTTTCCTATCAGAATTGCCTGATCGCCGAAGCGAACGGGGAAGTCGTCGGCATGATGCACTGCTATGTGATGCGCCATGATCCGCTGGCGGCTCCGGTGACTGACCCGGTGTTGGCGCCCTACGCCACGATGGAAATCCCTGACACCCTGTACATCTCCAGCCTGGCGCTGCACGAGGGGTGGCGCAACCAGGGCCTGGGCAAGCAGTTCCTCGCTTACGCCTACGACCGGGCCAATCAGTTGGGGCTCAATGGCCTGAGCCTGATCGACTACGCTGCGAACACCGGCGCCCGCCGGTTTTACGAGCGACACGGCTTTCGTATCGTCGACACCTGTCAAATCACGCCCCACCCGATGATTCGGGTCACGGGTGAGGCTTACCTGATGTATCGGCCGTAAGGGCGACCACTCGCCGTACCGCTCGGTGAGCTACAGTTTTGCTGTGCGCTGTCTAAGGGTGCGGCACGGTCTACGGAGCTTTTAGACGTTCAGCGCTTAATCATGAAACCCGTTTTTGAGTGGGTTGACTATGAAGGCGTTGCAGCGTCGTGCGACCTGGTTGCTCTGTGCGGTGATGTGCGTGCCTGCGGGTTTGATGGCGGCGGCCAAGCCCGCGGCTGTCGAGCCACGTCATGCAGCCGATCTGGATTTTTATCAGTGGATGGCGTCGCCGCAAGGGCAAAAAGCGTCCCTGGCACAGATGCGGCAGCAGTGCGCCAAGGTTGTGGATGCCGAGAGCAATCTCAGTTGTTCAGTGTCCGTTTACGCCCGAATGTTCGAGGCCAAAGTCGCCAATCAACTGCCTGATTACTACCTGGCGATCAAGCACCGCCATGCCCGGGCCATCGCGAATGATCCCGAGCTCAACGTTCTTTTTTCCATGTTTGGCCCTCGATCCATCGCGGCCCTGCGCGCGGTCGGCGACTTTTCCGTGACCAGGAGCCGGCGACACGAGGTCGTGACGCTTTATCCACGCCCCAGCGAGGGTTACGTCACGGACGAAGTGCTGCCCTACATCAGCGTCAAAGCGGCCAACGGTGTCTCGTCGCGTTTCATAGTGGACACCGGTGCGCCACAAACCCGGGTCAACAGCGAAACCGCGAAGCGCATGGGCATCACCTTGCTGACCGACTCCCAATACGGCTACAGCACCTTTTATGGCGAACATGACCTGTCAGCCAAGCTGGGTATTTTCGAGTCCTTGACGATCGGCGGGAGCGAATTCAGGAATGTCCTGGTGTTTGTCAGCGACCGGGATAACTTGCTGGGGCTGGATCTGATCGGCAAGTTGGGGCGCTTGAAGCTCAGCAGAAAGAACCTGGAGCTTAACGCTGCACCTCCCGCGCGATGCGATGCGCCGGTGACCTATGGGCGCATGGACATCAATCAACGACTGACCATTGCCGCACACCTGGATCGCCGGGCGACACTGGCGATTGTCGATACCGGCAATGTTGATTACCTGACGTCGGCCTGGCCCGGGGAGTCTCCTGTCAACGTCGCCGAAAACTCGCGCCATCAGACCTTCAGGGGCGAATTGGATTTGTCCGGCCACACCAGGGTCATCCAGTACAAATACTACCCAGGCTTCACCATTCCGCCGTCGTTGTTGAACGGGCAGTACGTGCCTTCGATTTTGCTCGGCTGGCGGGCATTCAATGACTACGAGATGGACCTTGACCCCGAATCCGGTCGCTCGTGTCTGAATAAAATCTGATTTACCCACAATCCCTGTTGGCGATTCTGTGGATAACGTGTTCGTCCCTCGCTACACCCCACACAAATCAAGCCCTGCAAGCCTCCGTACAAAAAACCACCAGGCTAAGTGCCGGTTTTTATGGGCTTTTTACGRTGGATAAAGTTATGCGTGCTCCAATACTTGCCCCCAATCTCTGTTGGCGCTTCTGTGGATAAGATGTTCGCTAACCTCTACAGGCCTTATAAACCGGTGCCTGCATACGATTGTTCAAAAAACGACCAATTCATCGATTCCGACCGGTAAACAGCCCGCAAACCGCGATTTATCAAGGTTTCCAGTGGTTTTCCACAGAACGACAGAAGTTGCCCCCAAAGTCTGTTGGCGCTTCTGTGGATAAGGTGTTTGCCATCCTCTGTAAGCCACGTAAAACGTGATCTACAAGCTTTAGATCAAAAAACAACCAGTTGCCGTTCAAAACCCTGCTTCTGGATAAGTCACGGATTTTCTTCAGTTTCTGTGGAGAAAGTTTTCTGTAAAACCACACTTGTCCCCAATAGCTGTGGGTGGAGGTGTGGATAACTTGTTTGCTGAAGGCTGGAAGGCACGCGGGGCATAGTGCTGAACGGAATAGATCATATTTCGTACAGTTCTGAATCGGGGGGATATCGGGGGAGGATGTGTTGTTGGGGAGGGTGCCATCGCGAGCAGGCTCACTCCTACATTCCCCTGTAGGAGTGAGCCGGCTCCGGGCGGCGTTCCGACGATGCTTTTAGCGCTGTCAGCCTTGTACAGGAACGCCTTTGAGGTACGGCGCAGGCTCGGCCCCCAGGTTGTTCAGCAGGCGTTCGCTGTACCAGTCCACAAAGTTCACCACGCCAAACTCATACGTCTTGGAGTAAGGCCCTGGCTGGTAAGCGGTGGAGTTGATGCCGCGCTGGTTCTCTTCGGCCAGGCGACGGTCCTGGTCGTTGGTGGCGTCCCAGACCTGGCGCATGCGCTCCACGTCATAGTCCACGCCTTCAACGGCATCCTTGTGCACGATCCACTTGGTGGTGACCATGGTTTCCTGAGCGCTGATCGGCCACACCGTGAAGACGATGATGTGGTCGCCCATGCAGTGGTTCCACGAGTGCGGCAGGTGCAAGATGCGCATCGAGCCCAGGTCCGGGTTCTTGATACGGCCCATGAGTTTGGCGCAGCCCTGTTTACCGTCCATGGTCATCGACACGGTGCCCTTGAGCAGTGGCATGCGCACGATGCGGTTACGCAGGCCGAAGCTGGCGTGGGCGTAAGGGATCTTCTCGGCTTCCCAGGCAGCGGCGGAGGCCGCGACGTGGTCCTTGAATGCCTGATCGGCACGTGGGTCGGTGACGTCGTCCCATTCCAACAGGGTTTTCAGCAATTCCGGGTGCGACGCGTTGCAGTGGTAGCACTCACGGTTGTTTTCCAGCACCAGTTTCCAGTTGGCCTTTTCCATCAAGGTGGTGGTAATCGCCACCTTGGTGTTCTCCATGTCGTACGGTTCCATGTAATGGTTCAGCGTCGACAGGAAGTCATCGATGGCTGGCGGGTTCTCCGACAGGCTGATGAAGATGTAGCCACCCGCAGTCTTCACGTTCACCGGCTTGAGGCCGTACTGCTTCATGTCGAAGTCGGCGCCCATCTCGGTGCCGGCGAACAGCAGGCGACCGTCGAGCTCGTAGGTCCACTGGTGGTAGTGGCAAACCAGTTTGGCGACCTTGCCTTTTTCGCTGGTGCACAGGCGTGAACCACGGTGGCGGCAGACGTTGTGAAACGCGTGCACAACGCCTTCGGCGCCGCGAATCACGATGATCGGGTTTTTGCCGATTTGCAGGGTCAGGTAGTTGCCCTTGGTCGGGATCTCGCAGGTCATGCCGGCGATCAACCACTCTTTCTGGAAGATTTCCTGCATGTCGATATCAAACAGCCGCTCGTCAGAGTAAAACGGCTGCGGCAGCGAGAAAGTGCGCTCGCGTTCTTGCAGCATCTGCGCGGTGGCCTTGCGTGCGGGTTCCAGTGGATCGCCCAGGCTCAGGGTAGTGGTGACGTCCATCGTTTAATCCTCAAGGCCATTCTGTGTGGCCGGCGAAAGTGGCTAATCAGGTTTGCTACGCAAGGTGTAATGGTTGTGTCTTGGTATGGGGCGAGTGTGGGGCCGGCGCTGGGCAGAACCTTATCCATGGGCGACATGGCCCAATCTGTTCCCGACGCGCAACCCCCGGTAGATGCAGGCTGGTCGCGATAAGTATGTGAATGTCGCAGATAGGTAAATGGGTGATCGGCGCGTTACGCAGAATCGCCAACATAAGGCCGAGCATCGGCGGTGGAGAACAGCATGTCCAACAGCTTCCTGAATCCGGTAACGACCCAGACCTGGGCCAATGGTCGACACATCGTCCGTTGCGTCAAAGTCATCCAGGAAACCTGGGATGTGCGCACTTTCTGCTTCATGGCCGATCAGCCGATCATGTTCTTCTTTAAACCGGGGCAGTTCGTCACCCTGGAGCTGGAAATCGAAGGCGTGCCGATCATGCGCTCCTACACCATTTCCAGCTCGCCATCGGTGCCTTACAGCTTTTCGGTGACGATCAAGCGTGTGCCGGGCGGCAAGGTCTCGAACTGGCTGCACGATACCCTGCATGAAGGTCAGGAGCTGGCAGTGCACGGGCCGGTCGGGCTGTTCAACGCCATGGACTTCACCGCGCCGAAGGTGCTCTACCTCAGCGGTGGCGTCGGCATCACGCCGGTCATGTCCATGGCGCGCTGGTTCTATGACACCAACGGCAACGTCGACATGGTGTTTATCCACAGCGCCCGCTCGCCCAAGGACATCATTTACCACCGTGAGCTGGAACACATGGCATCGCGGATCGACAACTTCAGCCTGCACCTGATCTGCGAGAAGCACGGCATGGGTGAGCCCTGGGCCGGTTATCGCGGTTACCTCAACCACCGAATGCTTGAGTTAATGGCGCCGGACTTCCTTGAGCGCGAAGTGTTCTGCTGCGGCCCGACGCCGTACATGAGTGCGGTCAAGCGCTTGCTGGAAGCCGCTGGCTTCGATATGTCGCGTTATCACGAAGAGTCCTTCGGCGCGACCCCGCCAGAGGCGCGCGCCGATGCAGTGGAACACGCCGAGCAGGCGGCCGACGCACCGGAACTCGACGTGGCGGATCTGTATCAGGTGGAATTCACCGCGTCCGGCAAAAGCATTCGCGTTGCGCCGGGGGAAACCGTTCACGCGGCGGCTGCCAAGTTGGGGCTGTTGATTCCGAAGGCCTGCGGCATGGGCATTTGCGGGACGTGCAAGGTGATGAAACTGGGTGGCGAGGTCGAAATGGACCACAACGGCGGGATCACCGAAGAAGACGAGGCCGAAGGGTTTATTTTGTCGTGCTGCAGCGTGCCGAAGGGCGACGTGCGTATCGAGTTTTAGAGTCCAGAAGACAAATATGCTGCACCATGTAAATTTCATTGGATGTGTCTGTTAAAACATCGTTTGTGACGCTGGGTTTGCGCATTGGATGACCCTGACTTAAGAGTGAGTCAGGGTCATCGTTGGTGTTGCAGGGACGGTGCGTAAAATTGGCTATCGTTAAGTCCCTTGAAGTTATATTGTCTAGATTTGTTTTACCGCCGCTCCAAGGTACTTGAGCTTAAGCGTGCCATCCTGCGGGTACTCGAATCTATTGCAAAGAAACTCAAAATACTCACCCTTATGATGAATAACGTCGCCGTTACTAAGTGAAAGCATGCACTTATAACTTTCATGCCCTTTCTCCGGTGCTTTCCAGAGACTACCCCGATCTTCATCTGGACCACCCAGCGCAATCGTACTGAGAGAATATACTCCGGCTTTGTCGTTCCAGAGTTTGAATCTGACAGAAGACCTTGGGTTGAGGCTATTTTCAACCGTGTCACCTGTCTTGATGGCTAAGTTTTCTAGGGTTAGAGGGAAGTCTGCTTTAAGAAAATTGGTGCCAATCCGTGATTCAATGTCCATTGTATATCTCCTTTAGCGATATAAAGAATTTGAAACAAATTGCTCAGGGGTTTTGGTGGGCTATTGTCCGCTGAGTAAAAGAGACGTTAATGGTCATCAAATAATTTGTATAGCTGTCAACTTTTACAGCTATACAAATTCGCAAAGATATGATCTTCGCTTGCAGGCTATAAGTATCAAATATGTGCATGTTAAAAAAATTAAGTTCTGCGGCGCACGGTAATCAATCCGTTTACGTGCGTCGCATATTGATGGTCAGGTAAAGATTCAGTCGACGAACAAATCGGTCATCAGCGCAGCGTCACTGTCCGGTTTGTGGCGGTAGTGGTCAAACTCTGTGACCCCGTTCTCTCTCAAAATCACTTCATCAATCAGTAGCCGGCCAGTAATGCTACGACCGCTGCTGTCCAGAATGACGTGGGCGGCATCCGCCATGATCTCTGGCGTGCGCGCATGCTTGAATGATTCCCGTGAGCCGAGCTGAAATTCAATGGCGGCGGTGGCGATCATCGTCTGTGGCCACAGCGAATTGACGCTGATGCCGTAGTTCTTGAACTCCTCGCTCATGCCCAGCGTCAGCATGCTCATGCCGTATTTGGTCACGGTGTAGGGGCTGTATTGGGCGAACCATTTGGTCGCCAAATTCAAGGGCGGTGACAGGTTGAGAATGTGCCCGCCGGTTTTTTTCAGATAGGGCAGGGCGGCTTGGCTGCACAGCAACACGGCGCGGGTGTTGATCTGGTGCATCAGGTCGAAGCGCTTGAGTTCGATGTGCTGGACCCCGGTTAACTTGATGGCGCCCGCATTGTTGATCAGCGCATCGATGCTGCCGAAATGTTCGTTGGCCTGGGCCAGTGCTGCGCGTACCGCGTCTTCCTCGCGCACGTCCACCTGCAAGGCCAGCGCCTTGCCCCCGGCCGCTTCGACTTCCTGCGCCACACTGAAAATCGTACCCGGTAATTTGGAGTGCGGCTCGGCGCTTTTGGCCGCAATTACAATATTGGCCCCGTCACGCGCCGCCCGCAGCGCGATCTCACGACCAATCCCGCGACTGGCACCGGTGATGAACAGGGTTTTGCCTTGTAGGGACATGCATACGCTCCTGATTATTGTTATGTGAGCGGATCAAAACGGCTCGCAGACAATGTAGACCAAGAGTTGCGCCACGATCACGGGCACTTTTGTATCGGGAGGGGGCGACAGCGCTTTTTATGTAGCAGCTGGCGCAGCCTGCGTTCGGCTGCGCAGCAGTCGTGAATTCAGACAGCATGGTGTGTCATGCACACCGCGCTATAGGGTTTTACGACTGCTGCGCAGCCGAACGCAGGCTTCGCCAGCTGCTACAGGAGTGTGTTGCGGCAGACTGACGTGGTGATCAGCGGGACATGACTTCGCGAATGTCGGCGGCCAGTTCACGGACGCGTTCTTCTTCGGTGTCCCACGAGCACATGAAGCGTGCGCCGCCGTTGCCGATGAAGGTGTAGAAGCGCCAGCCCTTGGCGGTCAAGGCAGCAATTGCAGGTTCAGACAGTTGCAGGAACACGCCGTTGGCCTGTACCGGGAACATCAGTTCCACGCCAGGTATGTCGCTCACCAGTTCGGCCAGCAACTGCGCGCAGTGGTTGGCGTGGCGGGCGTATTTGAGCCAGGCGTCGTTTTCCAGGATCCCGACCCACGGTGCCGACAAAAAGCGCATTTTCGACGCCAGTTGCCCGGCCTGTTTGCAGCGGTAGTCGAAGTCTTCAGCCAGTTTTTCGTTGAAGAACAGAATTGCCTCACCGACCGCCATGCCGTTTTTGGTGCCGCCAAAGCACAGCACGTCAACGCCGGCCTTCCAGGTCAGGTCTGCCGGAGAGCAGCCAAGGAACGCGCAGGCGTTGGAGAAACGCGCACCGTCCATGTGCAGGTTCAGGCCCAGTTCCTTGCAGGTGGCGCTGATGGCGCGGATTTCTTCCGGGGTGTAGACGCTGCCGACTTCGGTGGCTTGGGTCAGGGTCACGACGCGCGGTTTCGGGTAGTGGATGTCCTGGCGCTTGAGGGCCACTTCGCGGATCGATTCCGGGGTCAGCTTGCCGTTTTCGGTGCGGGCGATGAGCAGCTTGGAACCGTTGGAGAAGAATTCCGGTGCGCCGCATTCGTCGGTTTCGACGTGGGCGGTTTCCGAGCAGATCACGCTGTGGTAACTCTGGCACAGCGACGACAGGGCCAACGAGTTGGCGGCGGTGCCGTTGAAGGCGAAGAATACTTCGCAGTCGGTTTCGAACAGTTTGCGGAAATCGTCGGACGCGCGAGCGGTCCATTCATCGTCGCCGTAAGCACGCTGGTGGCCGTGGTTGGCCTGTTCCATGGCCGCCCAGGCTTCAGGGCAGATACCGGAATAGTTGTCGCTGGCGAATTGTTGGCTCTTATCGGTCATGGCCCTGCTTTCCGTGGTCGAGGCGCTTATGGTGAAGCGTCTCGTGGTCAATGATGGTGCGCACTTTACCGAAGATCATCCGGGGAGCACACGCGATGCGTCTGACAGAAAAACACTTAGACGACGGGCAATTATGCACATGACTCAACGGGATGGGGCACTGGATCTGCTCAAGTGGCTGGCGCTGCTGAGCATGGTGATCGATCACCTGCGATATGTCGGTTACTCCGTCGATTTGCTGTATGTCCCGGGACGGCTGGCGTTTCCGTGGTTTTGTCTGGCGATGGCCGTGAACCTGTCGCGAACCGACGTGGCGACGACGCAAGGTCAATGGCGATATTTCGGCTGGTTGCTGCTGTTCAGTGCGATCAGCGAAATTCCTTACCGAATGTTCATTCCTGATCCCGACACCTTGAACGTGTTGCCCACGCTGGCCCTGGGCCTGTTGGTGGCGCGTGGCTGGCAGCACCAGACGCTGCAATCGCGACTGTTGGCCGCTGCTGCATTGCTGGTGGCGATGCTGTTCTGGCAACGGTTGATGTTCGGCTTCTTCGGTGTGCTATTGCCGTTGGCGATGCTGCTGGTGATCCGGCGGCCCTGGTATTTTGCGCTGTTGCCGGGACTGGTCTGCCTGGCGGCCAACGAATGGCACACGCTGTATTACGCCGCCCGGCTGGGCAACAGCGCGGCCATCCCCGGCATTGTTGCTTGTCTGATTGCGCCATGGCTGGGGCTGGTCTTGTTGCGACACGCAAAAGGCGTAAAACCACCGCCCATGCGCCGCTGGGCGTATGCGCTGTATCCCGTGCATTTTTTCCTGCTGCTACTTGTCCGTCAGATCGCTGCCTGACCCCTGTGGGAGCGGGCTTGCCCGCGATGGCGAAGTCAGGTCCAGCAATGATGCCGACTGACAGACTGCTATCGCGGGCAAGCCCGCTCCCACAGGGGATTCTTTCAAGTTTGAAGATTGTGTCCGGTCAGGCATTTCGGCTTATGTCGTAAACGCACCTTTGCGTGGCGTCCGTAGGCATTTGACCTGTCTGCGCCGGTCATACCATCGGCATCAAAGGGCACTGCCGTCATGCCAGTGCCTTACCGAGACGAATGGCGCACAGATGCCGCTGGGAGAGACGCGATGTTCAGCAAGCAAGACCAGATCCAGGGTTACGACGATGCACTGCTGGCGGCGATGAATGCCGAGGAGCAACGTCAGGAAGATCACATCGAGCTGATCGCGTCGGAGAACTACACCAGCAAGCGCGTCATGGAAGCGCAAGGCAGCGGCCTGACCAACAAATACGCCGAAGGTTATCCGGGCAAGCGCTACTACGGTGGCTGCGAGCACGTGGACAAGGTTGAAGCCCTGGCCATCGAGCGCGCCAAGCAGTTGTTCGGCGCTGATTACGCCAACGTGCAGCCGCACTCCGGTTCCTCGGCCAACAGCGCCGTGTACCTGGCCTTGATTCAGGCTGGCGACACCATTCTGGGCATGAGCCTGGCCCATGGCGGTCACCTGACCCACGGCGCCAAAGTGTCGTCCTCGGGCAAGCTGTACAACGCCGTGCAGTACGGCATCGACACCAAAACCGGTCTGATTGACTACGACGAAGTCGAGCGTCTGGCCGTCGAGTGCAAGCCGAAGATGATCGTTGCCGGCTTCTCGGCCTACTCCAAGACCCTCGACTTCCCACGCTTCCGTCAGATCGCCGACAAGGTCGGTGCACTGCTGTTCGTCGACATGGCCCACGTCGCTGGTCTGGTCGCCGCCGGTCTGTACCCGAACCCGCTGCCGTACGCCGACGTGGTCACCACCACTACCCACAAGACCCTGCGCGGTCCACGTGGCGGCCTGATCCTGGCCAAGGCCAACGAAGAAATCGAGAAAAAGCTCAACGCCGCAGTATTCCCGGGTGCCCAGGGCGGCCCGCTGATGCACGTCATCGCCGGTAAAGCGGTGTGCTTCAAGGAAGCGCTGGAACCAGGCTTCAAGGTTTACCAGCAACAAGTGATCGACAACGCCCAGGCCATGGCCGGCGTGTTTATCAAACGCGGCTACGATGTAGTGTCCGGCGGCACCGATAACCACCTGTTCCTGGTCAGCCTGATCCGTCAGGGCCTCACCGGCAAAGAGGCGGACGCAGCACTCGGTCGCGCCCACATCACCGTCAACAAGAACGCTGTCCCGAACGATCCACAGTCGCCGTTCGTCACCTCCGGCCTGCGCATTGGCACCCCGGCGGTGACCACGCGCGGCTTCAAGGTGACCCAGTGCGTCACGCTGGCCGGCTGGATCTGCGACATCCTCGACAACCTCGGCGATGCCGATGTCGAGGCCAATGTTGCCCAGCAAGTGTCGGCACTGTGCGCGGACTTCCCGGTTTATCGCTGAGCGCGGTTTTGGAGTAAATGACTATGCAACGCTACTCGGGCTTCGGCCTCTTCAAACACTCCCTCAGCCATCACGAAAACTGGCAGAAAATGTGGCGCACGCCGACCCCTAAAAAGGTCTATGACGTGGTCATCGTCGGCGGCGGCGGGCATGGTCTGGCGACCGCCTACTACCTGGCCAAGGAACACGGCATCACCAACGTGGCCGTGGTCGAAAAGGGCTGGCTGGGTGGCGGTAACACTGCGCGCAACACCACCATCGTTCGCTCCAACTACCTGTGGGACGAGTCGGCGCACCTGTATGAACACGCAATGAAACTGTGGGAAGGCCTGTCCCAGGACCTGAACTACAACGTGATGTTCTCCCAGCGTGGCGTTTACAACCTGTGCCACACCCTGCAAGACATCCGTGATTCCGAGCGTCGCGTCAGCGCCAACCGCCTCAACGGCGTGGACGGCGAACTGCTCGATGCCAAACAAGTGGCCGACGAGATTCCGTACCTCGACTGCTCGAAAAACACCCGCTACCCGGTGATGGGCGCCACCGTCCAGCGTCGCGGTGGCGTGGCCCGTCACGATGCCGTGGCGTGGGGCTTTGCCCGTGCYGCCGACGCYTTGGGCGTGGACCTGATCCAGCAGACCGAAGTGATCGGTTTCCGCAAGGAAAACGGTGTGTGCATCGGCGTTGAAACCAACAAGGGTTTCATCGGCGCCAAGCGCGTCGGTGTGGTCACCGCCGGTAACTCCGGGCACATGGCCAAACTCGCCGGTTTCCGTCTGCCGATCGAATCCCACCCGCTGCAAGCGCTGGTGTCCGAGCCGATCAAGCCGATTATCGACAGCGTGATCATGTCCAACGCCGTGCACGGTTACATCAGCCAGTCCGACAAGGGCGACCTGGTGATCGGCGCCGGTATCGACGGCTACAACGGCTACGGCCAGCGCGGTTCGTACCCGGTGATCGAACACACGATCCAGGCCATCGTCGAGATGTTCCCGGTCTTGTCCCGCGTACGCATGAACCGTCAGTGGGGCGGCATCGTCGACACCACGCCGGATGCCTGCCCGATCATTTCGAAAACCCCGGTACCGAACATGTTCTTCAACTGCGGTTGGGGCACCGGCGGCTTCAAAGCGACACCTGGCTCGGGCAACGTGTTTGCCGCAAGCCTGGCCAAGGGTGAAATGCACCCATTGGCCGCACCTTTCTCCATCGACCGTTTCCACAACGGTGCGTTGATCGATGAACACGGCGCTGCTGCGGTTGCCCACTAACAAAGGCCCCATGAAAACTACTGCGCTCGGCAATACGGCGTTAAAAACAGGCTCGAAATGCTCACTTAGTAAACTAAGCTCCGCTTTCTCGCCTGTTTTTGCCTTGTCTTGCCTTCGCTCGCTACGTTTTCACGGCGCTTGATAGGAGAAATCCCCATGTTGCATATCTTCTGTCCTCACTGCGGCGAGTTGCGCTCCGAAGAGGAATTTCATGCATCCGGCCAGGCGCACATCCCGCGTCCACTGGACCCGACCACCTGCACCGACGAGGAGTGGGGCGACTACATGTTCTTCCGCGATAACCCTCGCGGTCTGCACCACGAACTGTGGGATCACGTTGCCGGTTGCCGTCAGTACTTCAACGTCACCCGCGACACCGTGACCTACGAGATTCTGGAAACCTACAAGATCGGCACGAAGCCGCAGTTCACCGACAAGACTGAAAGTCCGAAAGCGGCCGCGCAGGCTCTGGGAGCGAAGGTATGAGCCAGATCAATCGCCTGTCCAACGGTGGACGGATCGACCGCAACAAAGTCCTGAGCTTCACCTTCAACGGCCAGAGCTACAAAGGCTTTGAAGGCGACTCGCTGGCCGCTGCACTGCTGGCCAACGGAGTCGACATCATCGGTCGCAGCTTCAAGTATTCCCGTCCGCGCGGCATCTTCGCTGCCGGCGCCGAAGAGCCGAACGCCGTGCTGCAAATCGGCGCGACCGAAGCCACACAGATTCCGAACGTGCGCGCCACGCAACAGGCGCTGTACCAGGGCCTGGTCGCCACCAGCACCAACGGTTGGCCGAGCGTGAACAACGACATGATGGGGATTCTCGGCAAGGTCGGCGGCAAGCTGATGCCGCCGGGCTTCTACTACAAAACCTTCATGTACCCGCAATCGTTCTGGATGACCTACGAGAAGTACATTCGCAAGGCCGCCGGTCTTGGCCGTTCGCCGACCGAGAATGATCCGGACACCTACGACTACATGAACCAGCACTGCGACGTGCTGATCGTCGGCGGTGGCCCTGCTGGCCTGGCCGCTGCACTCGCTGCTGCACGCAGCGGTGCCCGTGTGATCCTCGCCGATGAACAGGAAGAGTTCGGCGGCAGCCTGCTCGATTCCCGTGAAAGCCTCGACGGCAAGCCTGCTGCCGAATGGATCGCCAGCGTCATCGCCGAGCTCAAGGACACCCCGGACGTGCTGCTGTTGCCGCGCGCCACGGTCAACGGTTACCACGACCATAACTTCCTGACCATTCACGAGCGCCTGACCGATCACCTCGGCGATCGCGCACCGATTGGCCAGGTCCGCCAGCGCATCCACCGTGTTCGCGCCAAGCGTGTCGTTCTCGCGACCGGCGCTCACGAACGTCCACTGGTTTACGGCAACAACGACGTGCCGGGCAACATGCTCGCCGGCGCTGTGTCGACCTACGTACGTCGCTACGGCGTGGCACCGGGCAAAAAACTGGTGCTGTCGACCAACAACGATCACGCCTACCGCGTTGCTCTGGATTGGCTCGACGCCAGCCTGCAAGTGGTGGCCATCGCCGACGCCCGCAGCAACCCGCGTGGCGCACTGGTGGAAGAAGCCCGCGCCAAAGGCATTCGCATCCTCACCGGCAGCGCCGTGATCGAAGCCCGTGGCAGCAAGCACGTGACCGCTGCTCGCGTGGCGGCGATTGATGTGAAAGCTCACGCCGTGACCAGCCCTGGCGAGTGGCTCGATTGCGACATCGTTGCCAGCTCCGGCGGTTACAGCCCGGTGGTTCACCTGGCTTCGCACCTGGGTGGCAAACCGATCTGGCGTGAAGACATTCTCGGTTTCGTACCGGGCGAAGCACCGCAAAAACGCGTGTGCGTCGGTGGCATCAACGGCGTCTACGGCCTTGGCGATTCCCTGGCCGACGGTTTTGAAGGGGGCGCTCGCGCCGCTGCCGAAGCCGGGTTCCAAATGGTCGAAGGCGTACTGCCCAAAGCCCTGAGCCGTCTGGAAGAGCCAACACTGGCGCTGTTCCAGGTGCCGCACGAAAAAACCACCGCACGGGCGCCGAAGCAATTCGTCGACCTGCAAAACGACGTCACCGCTGCCGCCATCGAACTGGCGACCCGCGAAGGTTTCGAGTCGGTTGAACACGTCAAGCGCTACACCGCACTGGGCTTCGGTACGGACCAGGGCAAGCTCGGCAACGTCAACGGCCTGGCCATCGCCGCCCGTTCGCTGAACGTGACCATCCCGCAGATGGGCACCACCATGTTCCGCCCGAACTACACGCCGGTGACTTTTGGCGCCGTGGCCGGTCGTCACTGTGGGCACATCTTCGAACCGGTCCGTCACACCGCGCTGCATCACTGGCACGTGAAAAACGGCGCTGAATTTGAAGATGTCGGTCAGTGGAAACGCCCTTGGTACTTCCCGAAAAACGGTGAAGACATTCACGCCGCCGTGAAACGCGAATGCAAAGCCGTGCGCGACAGCGTCGGCCTGCTGGACGCCTCGACCCTGGGCAAAATCGACATTCAGGGCCCGGATTGCCGTGAGTTCCTCAACCGCATCTACACCAACGCCTGGACCAAGCTCGATGTGGGCAAGGCGCGTTACGGCCTGATGTGCAAAGAGGACGGCATGGTCTTCGACGACGGCGTAACCGCTTGTCTCGCCGACAACCATTTCGTGATGACCACCACCACCGGCGGCGCTGCACGCGTGCTGCAATGGCTGGAAATCTACCACCAGACCGAATGGCCGGAGCTGAAGGTGTACTTCACTTCCGTGACGGATCACTGGGCAACCATGACCCTGTCCGGGCCGAACAGCCGCAAGCTGCTCAGCGACGTCACCGACATCGACCTGAGCAACGAAGCGTTCCCGTTCATGACCTGGAAAGAAGGTCTGGTCGGCGGTGTTCCTGCGCGGGTGTTCCGGATTTCGTTTACCGGTGAGCTGTCCTACGAAGTCAACGTACAAGCCGACTACGCCATGGGCGTGCTCGAGAAAATCGTCGAGGCCGGCAAGCAATACAACCTGACGCCGTACGGCACCGAGACCATGCACATCCTGCGGGCCGAGAAGGGCTTCATCATCGTCGGTCAGGACACTGACGGCTCGATGACCCCGGACGACTTGAACATGGGCTGGTGTGTCGGTCGCACCAAACCGTTCTCGTGGATTGGCCAGCGTGGCATGAACCGCGAAGACTGCGTGCGTGATCAACGCAAACAACTGGTGGGCCTGAAGCCGATCGATCCAGCCAAATGGCTGCCGGAAGGTGCGCAACTGGTGTTCAACACCAARCAGGCGATCCCGATGACCATGGTCGGTCACGTCACCTCCAGCTACTTGCACAACTCCCTCGGCTATTCGTTTGCCATGGGCGTGGTGAAGGGCGGCTTGAAGCGCATCGGTGAGCGAGTGTTCGCACCGCTGGCCGATGGCAGCGTGATCGAGGCGGAAATCGTTTCTTCGGTGTTCTTCGATCCGAAAGGCGATCGCCAGAATATTTGATGCTGATCGTTCCCACGCTCTGCGTGGGAATGCATCCCGGGACGCTCCGCGTCCCTTTAACAGCCGAACGCGGAGCGTCCGTAGAGGCATTCCCACGCAGAGCGTGGGAACGATCATTCAGGAAAGGTGCTTTATGACCGCAGCCAATGTTTACCAACAACGCCCGACCACTGGGGCCAAGGCCGAGTCGTCGCTGCATCACGCAGGCCTGCAAAGCCTGGTGGGCAAGGGCCGCAAGAACGCCGGCGTGACCGTGCGTGAGAAAAAACTCCTCGGCCATCTGACTATTCGTGGTGATGGTCATGACGCCGCGTTTGCCGCTGGCGTACACAAGGCGCTGGGCATCGAACTGCCGGGCGCACTGAGCGTCATCATCAAAGGCGAAACCAGCCTGCAATGGATGGGGCCGGATGAGTGGCTGCTGATCGTCCCGACCGGTGAAGAATTCGCCGCCGAGAAAAAATTGCGTGAAGCGCTGGGTGACCTGCACATCGCAATCACCAACGTCAGCGGCGGCCAGCAGATTCTTGAACTGAGCGGCCCGAACGTACGTCAGGTGCTGATGAAATCCACCAGCTACGACGTGCACCCCAACAGCTTCCCGGTGGGCAAGGCTGTCGGCACCGTGTTCGCCAAGTCGCAACTGGTAATCCGTCATACCGCCGAAGACACCTGGGAACTGCTGATCCGTCGCAGTTTCTCGGATTACTGGTGGTTGTGGTTGCAGGATGCGGCGGCCGAATACGGGCTTAGTGTTCAGGCCTGAAGAACGCTGAACTCCCTGTAGCAGCTGCCGAAGGCTGCGTTCGGCGACGAAGTCGTCGTGAAACTTGCGGCGGTATTTTTTCAGACGGATCCGGGATTCAGGGTTTAC